>CAKMZG010000088.1:286-9967 GCA_929200335.1 uncultured Alphaproteobacteria bacterium
GCATATCTTAGAGGCTTCTCAAATTGCAATTGATAATAGTGGTATTCAAGGGTTGGAATTTGCTGATTTAAATTGCGTTATTGGCGCGGCTGGTGTGAACATAGATACATATCAAGAAAGATTGCAGAATAAATTACCCTTTAAAGAAAGCCATGTGGTGAGTGATGCTGTGACTGCGCTTCATGGTGCTTTGGAGCATAAAGAAGGTTTGTTGGTAGCTATTGGTACAGGCTCTATCTTTGTCTCGCGCTATGAAGGCGAAATTAAATTTTTAGGAGGATGGGGTTATCAACTTAGTGATCTGCACAGCGGTGCTCGTTTAGGCCGCGATTTATTGGAATATGCACTCCTAGCATATGATGGTTTTGAAGAAAAAACACCTATGACGGAAGCTTTAATGGCAAAATTTAATGATTCGCCATCAAATCTTTCAGATTTTGGCCGAAGAGCAACGCCTCAAGATTATGGTATTTATGCCCCTATGTTATTTGATTATGCTGAAAGTGGAGATGAGATTGCAGCTGATATCCTTAAAAATACTATTGCTGAGTTAGAGCGTACAATTAATGCCATTAGTCCAAGTGAGGATTCGTTGGTTTGTATGACAGGGAGTTTAGGTCGGCGTTATTCTGACTACTTTACCTATAAATTTAAGAAACGATTATTTGAAGCTTATGGTACACCCTTGGATGGCGCGGTTTATTTGGCTAAAGAGCTTTATGGAGGCGGCTTAGCCGGTGAGGCTAGCTCATGAAGAAAGATATGAAAGACCTGTTCTCGCCAGATAATTGGGAAGGCTTTCGGAGTGGTCCGTTATATTTACAGCTTAAAAAATGCATTGAGGCGGCAATTCATACAGGCCGTTTAGAGCCTGACACTCCGCTACCCTCAGAACGTGAAATTGCTGCGTTAACAAAATTTTCCAGAGTTACTGTACGAAAAGCAGTTCAGGAATTGGTGCGCGATGGTTTAGTCATTCAACGCCATGGTTCAGGCACATTTGTTGCTCCTCAAGTGCCTAGATTCGAACAGAGCCTATCGCGTTTGACGTCTTTCTCTGAAGATATGGTGCGACGTGGGCTATCGCCGCGTTCGGTTTGGCTTAGTCGTGATATCTACGATGCCTCTCCAGAAGAAAGCATTATCTTAGGGTTATCACCCTATGAGCGTGTTTGCCGATTTGAACGCCTGCGGTTTGCTGATGATATGCCTTTAGCAATTGAGCGCACAACGCTTTCTGAAGAATATGTTCCATCGCCCTCTGCAATTGATGGCTCGCTGTATGCTATGTTGGAAAAAGAGGGTAATAGGCCAGTGCGTGCAATCCAGCGTTTATCTGCCTTTAATGTGGGGCAAGATGATGCGGAATTGTTGAAAGTGCAGGTTTCTACAGCTTGCTTGCGTATTGAGCGGGTTTCTTATTTAGATTCAGGTCTGGCTGTTGAGCTGACACGTTCAATCTATCGAGGCGATGCCTATGATTTTGTTGCCGAATTGCAGGTTAATAAAAGCAGCTTCATGCCCCAATTTTAACGGTCTTTCATCTTAGGCTTTGATTGGTGCAACATCAATTAAATCGAGTCCCAAAAGTGCGGTAATATTAGGACGGTCTGCAACCAAGGTTGCAATGGTATGTTTTTCTAAGACATTAAAAAAGGCAGTTAATGCCTCACGCAAAGCACTGTTTAGTGCGCAATAATCCAGCAATGGGCAATTGGTTTCGTCATTATCAAAACAATCTGCCATAGCAAAATTATCCTCTGTGAGCTGCACCACATCCAAAAGGGTGATCTCATGGGTTGGTTTTGCCAGCTTGATCCCACCATTGCGACCACGAATGGATTCTACAATACCGTTATCAACTAAGGGCTTTAATATTTTAAATAGGAATAAATCAGAAACCGAATAGGCTTTTGCGATTTCAGAAACGCGGCTTAATTGACCCTCATTAGCTGCACAATACATTAAAATGCGGATGGCATAATTGGTTTGTTTTGTAAGGCGCATTAAAATTCCCCTTAAATGCCGTTACCATGGCTTGTCAATTTGTGAATATTAGAACCATTCTAATTAATATGAATAAAAAAATCAAGTTTAATTGTTGACATATTATCCTAAGCTGTTTTAAACAAGATAAAACTACTCAGGTTTAACTGAATTTATAACAGTAAGCATAACAAAGCAATAATCTTTCGGGAGTTCTTCATGTCGTTCAAAACGAAAAATTTTCTTCAAAATTGTATCATTCCTTGTTTAATAACAGCAGGTACCCTCTTGTCTTCACAAGTGGCTAACGCGGAAGGTACTGTAAATATTTACTCTTATCGCCAAGCAGATTTAATTAAGCCCTTGTTGGATAAGTTTACAGAGAAAACAGGCATTAAAACACAAGTGCTTTTTGTTAAAAAAGGTATGGCAGAGCGTGTTAAAGCTGAAGGTGCAAATTCGCCGGCTGATGTCTTATTAACCGTTGATATCGGTCGTTTAACAGCACTAAAAAGTGCAGGTGTGACCCAGTCACTTAAATCGGATGTTTTGGATGCTAATATTCCTGCACAATATCATGATAAAGATGGCAATTGGTTTGGTATTACAACGCGTGGACGTGTGATTTATGCCTCCAAAGAACGGGTTTCTCAAAATGAAATCACTTATGAAGAATTGGCTGATCCAAAATGGAAGGGTAAAATTTGCGTTCGTTCTGCTCAACACGCTTATAATATTGCTTTAATAGCTTCTATGATTGCGCATCATGGTGAGGCAAAAGCTGAAGAATGGCTAAAAGGCGTAAAAGCTAATCTTGCACGTAAACCAAATGGCAATGACCGCGCCCAAGCTAAGGGTATTTATTCCGGCGAATGTGATTTAGGCATTGGTAACACCTATTATGTCGGACTTATGGTTACTAATGAAAAACAACCAGAACAAAAGGAATGGGCAAAGGCTATTAAGGTTCTTTTTCCCAATAGTGGAGAAGGTAAACGCGGAACTCACGTTAATCTTTCTGGCATGGCGTTGGCTAAACATGCGCCAAATAAAGACAATGGTATAAAATTGATGGAGTTTTTAGCTAGCGATGAAGGCCAGCAAATTTATGGCGAGAAAGTCTTTGAATATCCTGTAAAAACAGCTATAGAACCCTCACAAATTGTTAAGGATTTCGGTGCAATTAATCCTGATAAATTGGCTTTGAATGAAATTGCAAAATACCGTAAGCTTGCTTCACAATTGGTGGATAAAGTTGGGTTTGACCAAGGGCCTGCCAACTAAATCTGCGGTACAAGCGCTTAAAAAGGATAGATCTTGGCTTTAAGCGAGGGCACAAAAAATCAAGAACGGGGAAGTTATTTAAAACTATCCTCGTTTTTGTTTATGCAGACTAAGGCTGTAAAGAAGCCTGGATTTTGGCTTGCCCTAATAGTAATGCTGCTTCTCGGTCTACCTGTGATTTCGCTTATTTTTATTGCCATGCAGGGCGCGAATAAAAATGCCAATAATATTGCCTTTTTAATTGAGAATGTTTTACCCCATAGTTCGCTAGTTACCTTAAAAATTTTAATTGGTGTTGCTGTTGGAACCTCGGTGATTGGCGCGGTTACGGCTTGGTTGATTACATTTTTTTGCTTTCCCGGTCGTTCCATTTTATCATGGGGGTTAATGTTGCCGCTTGCTGTGCCTACTTATCTTGCCTCTTATGGCATGGTGGAGTTCTTCTCATTCACAGGCCCTTTGCAAGAAACCTATAGAGCTGTGATGGGCTATAAATCCGCTCAAGACTATTCATTGTTTTCAGCCAATGGGCTTTTCGATATCCGTTCAATACATGGCGCGGTTTTTATATTTTCATTTGTTTTATATCCCTATGTTTATTTATCAACGCGCGCGCTTTTTCAATTGCAAGGTGCGCGTTTGATGGAAGTTGCGCGTTCTCTGGGTGCTAATCAGTGGCGGGTGTTTTATCGCATTCTATTGCCCCTTGCACGCCCTGCTGTGGCCTTAGGTGTATCGCTAGCTTTGATGGAAACCATCAATGATATTGGTGCGATGGAATATTTGGGTGTAAAAACGCTGACTTTTTCTGTGTTTTCTGTGTGGTTAAATCAAGGTGATATTGCAGGCGCTGCACAGCTTTCGCTTGTGTTGTTGATGCTTGTTTTGGTGCTTATTGCCATTGAGCGTATTTCACGCCTTGGGCAACAGTTTTTTGAAGCGCGCTATAGCACCCGTTCAGATTTTAGCCCAGTGAAATTATCAGGTTTCAAGGCTGCTGGAGCCTTGTTAATCTGCATATTGCCTGTATTATTTGGCTTTGTTATACCCTTTTATAGCCTTTCAAAATTTGCTTGGGTCTATATTGATAAGGCTTACTCAAGTGATTTATGGGCGGCACTTTCTACCAGCCTATTGCTGGCGGCTGTTGCAGCTTTGGTGACGGTGGCTATTGCTTTAATTCTTGCTTATGTGGATAGGGTATCTAAGCTGCAAGTGATCTCAACATTTGTGCGCTTTTCAACCCTTGGCTATGCCGTTCCTGGCACTATCATTGCCCTTGGAATATTCTTACCACTTGCCCAATTGGATAATTGGATGGACGGTTTGATGCGCAATTATGTGGGTATTTCAACGGGACTTTTAATCACGGGTTCCGGTGTGTCGTTGATTTATGCCTATGTGGTGCGTTTTATGGCCATGGGTGAGGGGCAATTGCACGGAGCATTTAAAAAAATCTCACCAAGCCAAGATATGGCAGCTAGAAGTTTAGGTCGGAGCAATTTTAAAACTCTAACTGAGGTTTTATTACCATCCTTAAGGCCAGCAATTGCCAGCGCTTGTATCTTGGTATTTATAGATTGTTTGAAAGAGCTTTCGGCCACTATTATGCTGCGCCCATTTGGGATTAATACTCTTGCCACTTATATTTATGATTACGCATCACAAGCGCGCGTCGAAGAGGCGGGGCTAGCGGCTATTATCATTGTGATTGTTAGTATTATACCCGTAATCATTCTATCTAAAACTGCTTTGCATAAGGGCTAGTGCGTGTAGCGTTTAGGTGGTTTCACCTAAACGAGAACTATTCGCACAAATAAAGGAATCTAAAGAGGCGCTTTGAATTCACATAAGCGCATCAAGCTCTAATTGAGGTTGAGTTTAGCCTTTGCGTTCCAAGACTGCAAAGAAAAAACCATCAGTGCCAGTGCTGGCTGGCGTTAGGGTTATGGTTTTCATATCAGATGACCAAGGTTGCAGGGTATCAAAACCAAAACGCTCTTGCCAGACTTCACCACATGAGATCAATTCAAATTCTGGATTGTCTTCGCAGAAACTGTAAATTTGATTCTCATTCTCTTCTGGCAGAACAGAGCAGGTGATGTAAATCAGATAGCCACCCGCTTTTACATAGATAGAAGCTTGAGATAATACCTCTTCTTGTTCGGTGAGGCGGGTTTCCAAATTGGCTTTATCAAAGCGCCATTTAGCATCAGGGTGGCGGCGCCAAGTGCCGCTGCCAGTGCAAGGTGCATCGATGACAACCTTATCCATTTTATCAACCAACGGTTCAAGTGCCTCAAGGCTATCATGCACTTGTACATTGCGATTGCCAGCGCGCATGATGCGTTGATAAATTGGCTTTAGGCGATTTTTGCTCACATCATAGGCATGAATTTGCCCCTTATTTTCCATAAGTGCAGAAAGTGCTAGGGTCTTGCCGCCTGCGCCAGCGCAAAAGTCAAGAATTTGATCGCCAGCCTGCGCGCCAACCAGTTCCGCTACGATTTGACTGCCTTCATCTTGGATTTCAAACCAGCCTTTTTGATAGCCAGCCTCTGCTGTGACATTGGGTAGGCGCTTTGCGCCTTTGATGGGTGCAATGCGTAGGCCAGCGGTTGCAATTTTTGTTGGTCTTGCTTGCTGTCGCTGAAGCGCTTTTGTGATTTTATCACGATTTGACTTAAGCGTATTTACGCGCAAATCTAAAGGTGGGCGCTGGCATAATGCTTGTGCCTCTATCACCCATTCCTCAGCAAAATTAGCTTCAAAAGATGGGGTAACCCATTCAGGTAAATCGGCTTGGATATGCAAGGGGGCAGTTTCTAAATCAGCTGATTGATAATGCTGAAACTCTTCATCTGTTAGAGCATCAGGGGCAAATTTATCATCTAAAAACTCTTGCTCAATGTTTTCACGGGTTAACCCCCAATCACGCATGAGGGTGGCAAAGACTAATTTGCGCGGTTTGTCGCTATCCATGATGAAGGCAGCTGATGAACGTTTACGTAAAACATCATAAACCAAATTGCCAATGGCAGCTCTATCGCCAGAGCCTGCAAAGCGGTGCGCTAGGCCCCAATCTTTCAGAGCTTCGCTGGTGGGTCGTTGGCGTTTTTTGATATCTGATAAGATTTCAATTGCAGCTTGTGTTCGTCCACCCAATCGCATGGCTTGACCTATCTCTTGTTGGTATTTGTTAAATTACCAATGCCTTAGCCATTAATTTTGATACCTGCAAGAAAAATGCAATTACTGGCGTGTCCAAGTTTGTGTTTTACAGAAGATTTTAAAGGCGCAACCTGTCATTTTTAATTTGTTGCCGTTTATTTTTGCGCTGCCTTGGTAAGATTTGTCATCTTGAGGGTCGGTAATTGTGCCCACATATTTGGCGCCTTTTTTCTTAACTTTACCGATTTGGCGGCCAGAAAATTTTCCAGAAGTCAGTGTGGTGCAAAAGGCGCTGCCGCATGGTGCAATCTTTGCAATTGCACCTGAAGCGGTTTTCCATGTGCCTACAATATCATTGGCTTGTGCTGATGCGACCAATGATGGTGCCAGCATGAGTGTTGCAATAGCGCCGAATGTCTTAATTTTATTCATAATTTGGTATTCCTCAAATGTGTTTCTAAGTTAAACAACAATTTTATTCTAACCGGTTGCATTAAAATTTTACCCATTTATGGCATCTTTATAATTGAGAATCAATTTTGTTTTTTGTTCCATGCCTTTACACCTTAATTTTAAAGCATATTGATTTGTCATAAATATGTCATTTGAGTATTTTATGAAGGTAATAAGCAAAGGCTTTATTATGGTGCTATCAAAGTGTAGAACATCTTGAGCACAAAGTGGAAATACAGGAAAATTGTGATGAATAAGGTAATTGGCAATTGGTTTTTCAATAAAGATACTACAAATTTTAGTGTGGATGCAGGGTTTAACAGTTCACTCGCCAGCTTGAATGCAAAGGCATTCATTGCCTCTCAAACCAATCGACCACTAACTCGCAAATTCTTTCCTAAGAAACAATGGCTTAATCCAAATGCACAGGTTTTGGCCTCCCTTGGATCGTTGGAAGTGCGTTTAGCGCGTAATAAAAGCGAAATTCGTTCAGCTCAAGCCCTGCGTTATAAAGTGTTTTATGAAGAAATGAGCGCAACCCCAGATGCCATGAATAAGCTTATTCGCCGTGATAAGGATAATTACGATAAGATTTGTGATCATTTGATTGTGATTGATAAGTCAGTCACACCAAAAACATCTGGCGCTGAGGCCATTGTTGGCACTTATCGTTTTTTGCGAGATGATATGGCCATGATTAATGGTGGATTTAAAACGGAGGCTGAGTATGACGTTCGTGAGATGATGCAAAGCTATCCTGATTTAAATTTTATGGAACTAGGCCGTGCTTGTGTACTGCCAAAATATCGCAATAAACGTACTATGGAACTGCTATGGGCAGGCACTTACGTATATTTGCAGGATAATCAAATTGATGTGATGTTAGGCTGTGCCTCTTTTGAGGGAATTAATCCTGCTGATATTGCCTTAGAGCTTTCATTTTTAAATCATTATTGTGATGTGCCAACACAATGGAAAACCCAAGCGTCTTGTGATGATGTTGTGGAGATGAACCATATGGCAAAAAAAGATGTGGATGCAAAATTAGCCATGCGTAAGTTGCCGACACTTATTAAAGGCTATCTCAGACTTGGCGCTTATGTTGGGCACCAAGCGGTGATTGATTATAAATTTAATACCATTGACGTTTTAGTCATTATGCCAGTCAAAAATTTAAATGCCCGCCATGTTGAGCATTTCTCAAATCTTGTAAACATGAGGCGTGGAGTGGAAAACTAGATCTAGATCTTGATGCGTTTATATGAATTTTAAAATCAGCTCTAGATTCCTTAATTTGCGCGAATAGTTTTCAGTTAGGTGAAACCCCTAAGCGCTATACGCGCTATAGCATGTTATGGCTTTCAAATTATAAACCCTTCCAAATGTTATGGCATTTGAAAGGGTTTTATTATGCCTAAACTAAATATTCAAAGGGGAATAAGAATATTATAGCTGAAAGGCAGCATTAGAATAATGAGAGTTGTGTTCCTTTCAAAACAGGTGGAGTGAATTCATCGCAATTTAATGGCAATCCGCGAGAACGCAGGCCAAGTTTCTTGCAGGCTAAATCAAATCGGCGCTTTAATTGCCAAGCATAGGGGCCTTCACCACGCATACGTTTACCCCATTTTGTATCGTAATCTTTGCCACCGCGCATGCTGCGCAATAGGCTTAAAACATGGCGATAACGATCAGGATAATTGCGCAACAACCAGTCCTTGAATAAAGGGGCAACCTCTTGGGGTAATCTTAATAGAATGAAATTAGCCATTTCTGAACCATTGGCGTGGGCTGCCTCTAAAATGCGTTCAATCTCATGGTCATTCAAGGCTGGAATAATTGGTGCTACCATGGTGAAACATGGAATATCCGCTGCACTTAATTCTCGCAAAGCTTTCAACCTTAAAGATGGTGTAGATGCCCGTGGCTCTAGGTTGCGTGATAGGCGATGGTCAAGGGAGGTGATGGATAGGCCAACTTTTACCAATTGGCGCTTTGCCATTCGAGATAAAATATCAATATCTCGGGTAATCAATGAGGATTTGGTTAAAATCATCACCGGATGATTAGCCTGTTCTAATACCTCTAATACTTGGCGGGTGATTTCATATTTTTTTTCTATGGGCTGATAGGGGTCTGTATTAGTACCCAATGCAATTGGTTTCACTTGATATTTAGGATCGGCTAAGGCTTTTTCTAATAATTCTGCTGCATTGGGTTTGGCAAAAAGCTCTGATTCAAAATCTAGCCCTGGTGATAATCCCATATTGGCATGGCTTGGACGAGCATAACAATAAATGCAGCCATGTTCACATCCGCGATAGGCGTTAATGGATTTTGAAAAGGGTAAATCGGGCGATTGGTTTGTTGTGATGATGGTTTTGGCGGTTTCAATATGAACCTTGGTTCTTAAAGGTGGCTCCATATTAAGTACTTCTGGTACATCAAAGCCCGGCAATTCTGTCCTATCAGACCAATGATCTGTAATGGGTTCATATTGCAGTGTTTCATGACGCCCAGAAATATTAAGTGCAGCACCACGGCCACGACGAGCATTACCAAATACCCGTAAATTTTGATGTTCTAGATGTTCGCTCATGCGCTTACCATCTATGGATTTATCAAAAATATGCTGATCAGCTTGATCAATTTTTTCATAGCCTATCGCCATGATTTTATCCTCGTTTATCAACCTAGAGTTTGATGGATTTGAATGAATTCAAAAACCAGCTCTAAAATCTTTAATTGGCGCGTGTGGTTCTCGTTTAGGTGCACCCACCTAAACGC
>CAKMZG010000089.1 GCA_929200335.1 uncultured Alphaproteobacteria bacterium
GGTTTTCAAAGTAGCATTAAATGTAGCAGTTAAGGCTTCTACATAATTTAATATACCACCATGTAAATATCGAGTATGGGTATTAAGAGTAGAGGCTTGCTTACATATAGCCTCAACAACTTTTGGATGGCAATGGCCAACATGAGGTACATTATTATAACAATCTAAATATTTTTTTCCATCCTTATCCCAAAGCCAAGTACCCTTACCTTTAACCAAATGTACTGGCTCTTCATAAAATGTTGGCAAATTTGTACCAAGTAATTTTTCACGACGACTTAATAAGTCATTTAAACTATTATTCATAAAGCAACCCATGCAGTTTTTAAATCACAATATTTATCTAGAGCATGCAATGATTTATCATGCCCATTACCTGATTGTTTTATTCCACCCAAGGGAACTGTAATATCAGAACCTCCGTAGGTATTAACATGAACAACACCACTATGGATTGCACGTATCATCCGATGGGCTTTAGAAAGGTCAGATGTCCAAAGGCCAGCAGCTAATCCAAATTCTGTACAATTGGCTAATGAGATAGCTTCCTTTTCATCAATAAATTTACTTACAGCTAAAACAGGACCAAATACTTCCCGTTGAATAATACTATCATTAAGATTTGCACTCGAAATTATAGTAGGCTCCATATAAGTTCCACCAGTTTCAATATTATCGCGTTTGCCACCCATTAATATTTCGCAGCCTTCTTCCTGTGCTTGTTCGACACAGTTTAAATTATATCTCATTTGTTCTTCGCTATGGACACAGCCAATTTGAGTATCGACGCTTAAAGGATCACCACGCTTCATAGTTTTGGTAAAATTAATCACCCGCTGAATAAATTCATCATAGATATCAGCTTCAACAAGAAGCCTTGAACCAGCAACACAAACTTGGCCAGAATTTCTAAAAATACCGTTTGCAACAGCTGCAACAGCCTTATCAATATCTTTAACATCGTTAAAAATTATATGAGGAGATTTGCCACCTAATTCTAAATAGACACGTTTTAAGTTGGAGCGCGCAGAATATTCTAATAAACGACGTCCCGTATTGCCTGATCCCGTGAAGGTTAAAACGTCCACATAGTGTGAAAGTGCCATAGCCTCTCCAACGACAGTTCCTCTGCCCGTTACTACATTTAAGACACCATTAGGTAATCCTGCCTCTAAACCCAATTGACATAATTTTAATAGAGCTAAAGATGCACTTTCTGACGGCTTGACCACAACAGAATTTCCACATGCAAGTGCAGGTGCTATTTTCCAAGCGCCAATCATTAATGGAAAATTCCAAGGGATGATTGCGCCTACAACCCCAATAGGCTCACGATGTACCAAGCCCAAAGTATCATTATTAGTAGGCGCTATTTCACCATAGGTTTTATTAATAGCCTCAGCATAATATTTTATGGTTTCTACCGCTGACATAGATTCAGCTTTGAAAGCCATAGAAATTTCCGTGCCATTATCTCGAACACCTAGAACAGCAAGTTCTAAGGCATGTTGATAAATCAAATCTGCCCATTTTAACATAATATTTTTTCGGGAATTTGGCGACATTTTTGACCAATCGCCATTTTCAAATGTCTGTCTTGCAACTTCTATTGCCGTATTCATATCATCCGTTGTGCCAGCTGCAATGGTTGTTAATTGCTCACCATTAATTGGCGAGGTAACAGTGATTCTTGCTCCATCAGATGCCGGCATAGACTGCCCATTAATCAAATGATTCACTGGTTCAATTATTTTGGTTTTAATATTATCTATTGCTGCTTGTTCTAACATTTTTTATACTTTATCTTGTTTGAGTATCATGCAAATCATGATCGGGATCAGGCTTGCGCTTTCTATGTTCAATAATAATTGTTCTGATATGTAAAATCAAAATGACAATAATCAGAGTAAATAAAATTGCTGCAATAGGACGGTCAATAAAATCAAGTGGGCTTTTTACTTTTGCCATAGCACTGCGCAATTTATTTTCCATAATATTACCCAAGACCATGCCCAAAATTATAGGTACAACAGGCAAATTCAAGCGTTTTAATATCATGCCAAAAAAACCAAAGAATGTAGCTATCGCACAATCAGTAATGGAATTATTTAAGGAATAAACACCAACAAAACTTAAAAGTAAAATAATGATTCCTAAAAAACGTGTAGGAATTTCAATAACTTTGATTAAAATTTTTGTAGACGACAATAAGAAAATCAACACGATTACATTTAAGAGTAACATCGCAATATAAAGGGCATAAACAAAATCCAATTGATTTTGAAAAAGTTGCGGCCCTGGAATAACGTTATGAATATAAAATACAGAAAGCATCATCGCTGTTAGCGCTTCCCCTGGGATACCAAGTGCTAAGAGCGGTATCATAGCTGCTGCCGGCACAGCATTATTTGCAGCTTCTGCAGAAATTAGTCCCTCAGGTGAGCCTTTTCCGAATAACTCAGGTTTCTTCGAAGTTTTTTGTGCGTATGTATAGGATAAAAATTGAGCCGTAAATTCACCAACACCAGGAATCATTCCCATTAGAACGCCAAAAGTGGATGCAATACTTGCTACTCTTTTGTGTTGAAAAAGCTCTTTGAGTCCTGAAAAAAGGTTGCCTTTTATGCTTTCAATTTTAGGGGCGTCTTCTTTATTGGTTAATAATAGCAACGCTTGACTAATGGCAAATAATCCAAGCACAACAACAATTAGATTAATCCCAGATGATAGCCAAGACATATCAAAAGTAAAACGCTTCGTATATTTAATAGATTCAAGACCAATGGTATTTAAGAAAATTCCAAAACTAGCCAACATACCTGCAGCAAAAATTTGACCGCGATGGGCAAGTACAACTAAAATTATACCCATTAAAGCAGCAAGAAAAATTTCTCTACTGCCAAAATGAGGTGCTACCAATGCCAATAAAGGGGATAAAAGTATTAAGCTGATAATTCCAAAAACCCCACCAAAAAATGATGCAGAATAAGCAAGTGACACTGCACGATGGGCTTGCCTTTTTTGAGTCATCGGATAACCATCGTAAGTGGTTAACGCATTAACAGCAGTTCCTGGAGTATTGATTAAAATAGCAGGGATTGCCCCCCCATACATTGATGAACCATAAATTCCCAATAATACGGTGAGGCCAACAATTGGATCAAGAGAGAATGTAGCAGGTAATAAAATCGCAATGGCTACGGCAGCACCCACACCTGGTATTGCGCCAATAATTACACCACCAATAGAGCCTATGAGAAGAGCGGCTAAAACATCCCAACGTGCTAATAATAATATGCCTGCAAAAAGAATATCCATAAATAGATTCCTAAAAATATGTAAGCATAAATGAACGCAGTTGAGAAGGTAATATTTCATAAATCATACCACCAGGAACTCTTACTTGCAGGAATGATTTAAAAATTAAAACTATAAAAAATGCAGTCACAATTGCTAAAAAGATTGAGCGTGTGCCACGATAACCCATGCGGTAAGCCAGAGTTGTAGCAAAAATTATACTTGAGGGTAAATAGCCCAAAACAGGTACTAAGGCCACATAGACCATAAACCAAATCACAAATTCTATTGAGCGTAACCAGAAACCAACTTCTTCCCAACGACCATTAATCTTTGGAGAAAGCACTGAGCTTACCCAATGCAAAAATGCAAAAACCGTCATTGCTATGAGAGAAACTCCAGGCCAAAAGGCAGGTTGAGAAAATAGTTGAGTGCGCGATTTCCAAACTGTTTGTTCACCAATCTGAGAAAGCAATGCTAATGATAATAGAAGAAATATAACTGCAAAAACTAAATCTGCAGGCCGCTTATAACGTTTAAACAATTGTTGTAAAGTTGCAACTCTGCTCATATTGATTTCCTCAACATAAAAAACTAGCGGTCTACATTCTAAATTATAAACCGCTAGAAATTATTATTTGAACTTATTTTAACATATCTGCAATCACACCTTGAGTTTTTAAATCATTCTCAATTTGAGTTTTTGCAGCATCTGCATTAAGCCAATAAATACTGGCGCCAGTGTCTTTAGCTATTTTTTGTGCACGTGGCGACATTACAGTTTCTTTTGCAACTGCAATAATTTTTTCTCGTACATCAGCGGGCGTATCTTTATTTACGAAGAGACCATTCCAGAGAAATAAACTCAGCTCAGGAACAATTTCTTTTACAGTAGGCGTATCAGGTGTAAGTGGAATTCTTTTATCACCAATTGACGCTAGAATTTTAACTTTATCTATACAAGGTAAAATTAACTGCAAAGTTGTATTCATAACATCCACATCGCCAGAAGCTAATGAATTGCAATCCAGTGCATCAAAGGCTGCTTCTGATGCAAATTCAAATCCCTTTGCTTTTGCTAATGCAAAAGAAATCTGTGTTGGTGGCAATGGCGCGCCAAAGTGACCAAATGCAACATCATTGGATTTAGCATATTCGGCCAATTCATCAATTGAATTATAAGAAGCATTTTCGCCAGCAACCAAAACAAATGGGTAAGTTAAGAAAATGCCTAATGGCTCAAATGGATTAGGTTGTAATTCTGGAATGCCAAGTTTTGGACCAACTGTTGGAACACCAACTACAAATGAACCAATTGTGTAACCATCAGCAGATGCTTTTGCTACTTCCACAGCTCCAGGAAATGGACCACCACCGCCGCCAGGTTTATTTACAACGGCAGCAGGCACATTATATTTTTTTTGAAAGTCTTCGGCAATCATTCGAGTTAAAATATCTTCTAAATCACCGGGAGGAAATGGAACAACAAATTCTACAGGTTTTTCTGGGTATTCAGCTAATGCTGGCAAGCTAGCCACTCCTAACAATGATACCGTAGTAGCTAATGCCAGTGAAATAATTTTTTTCATACTTTCCTCCTAAATTAAAATTATCGGTTTACATAATGAACCAATTGGTTTAAATATCTTGCAGTAAGAAATTAAATGTGTCAAGTTGTTTTAAAAACACGCTTGAGTAAAATAAGTTTTTAAGGTAAAAAAATATTGTCGACTATTTGTAAAGCATTAAAATTATTAGATATTTTCACACCTTCTCAACCTGAGTTAGGATTAAGCGAAATTGCGCGAATTATTAAATCTGATAAGGCCACAGTACATAGAATGCTTAGAAATTTGGCCGAATCTGGTTTTTTAGAACAAAATTCTGAGACTCGTCTTTATCGTCTTGGGGTGAAAATTTTGCATTTAGCTAAAAACAGAGAGGCTTCTTTTCCTTTTGATAATAAAATACAAGCTGCATTAATAAATTTAACAAATCTTACAAAAGAAACTTCACATGTTTCTATAATGTCTGGGCATAATTTAACTGCTTATGGATTTATACCAAGCCCTCATTCCATGCATGTTACATTTGAAGAAGGTCAAATATTTGATTTTCACTGCACAGCTTCAGGGCTTTCAATTTTAGCATTTTCTGAGACAACATTTGTTGATGATATTCTTTCAAAAAAGCTAGTCGCTTATACATCTAATACAGAAATTAAGCCTGATAAAATAAAAGCACAATTGAAAAAATTTAAACAAACTGGCTATGCAATAAGCGATCAAATGTATGAAGAAGGCGTTTATGGTATTGCCACGCCTTTATTTGCCAACCAGACAATTTTAGGAGCGCTTGCCGTTGCCACTCCAAAACAGCGAATTAATAAGGAGAGCATAAAAATTATCATAAGTGCATTAATAAAAGTAGCCATAAAAACTACATATGAATTAGGTAGCTCTCCTCCTGA
Organism: uncultured Alphaproteobacteria bacterium; assembly: GCA_929200335.1. Classification (GTDB taxonomy): domain Bacteria; phylum Pseudomonadota; class Alphaproteobacteria; order Rhizobiales; family Rhizobiaceae; genus CAKMZG01. The sequence continues at coordinate 5,768 of CAKMZG010000089.1, forward strand.
AGAGTACCTTTGTAGTGTCAAAGATTATAGATAATATTGGAGAATTTAATGATTCACAGTAACGCAAATTTTTTAAAAGAAAATAATGCTAAGCATATATTTCACCCAATGGCTCATCCAAAGGATAGCCTTGACAATCCACCTGCAATTATCACAGGCGGTAAGGGTGTACGAATTATAGATGCTGAAGGCAATGAAACCATAGATGCTGTAGGTGGCCTTTGGAATGTAAATCTTGGGTATTCATGTGATGTGATAAAAGAAGCTATTTCCCAACAATTAAATACACTCCCATATTATTCAACTTTCCGTGGCACATCAAATGATGCGGTAATTCAACTTTCCTATGATCTAGCAGAATTTTTTAATGAAGATGGATTATCGCGCACTTTCTTTACTTCAGGTGGTTCAGATAGCGTTGAGACGGCATTACGTCTTTCGCGGCAATATCACAAAATTCGTGGTGATCATGGTAGGGTAAAATTTTTAAGTCTTAAAAAAGGTTACCATGGCACTCACATCGGTGGGGCAAGTGTTAACGGGAATGCAAATTTTAGAACTGCTTATGAGCCTTTATTGCCAGGATGCTATCATATGCCAGCACCCTATACCTATCGCAATCCCTTTAATGAAAATGATCCACAAAAATTGGCAAAACTTTGCGTAGATGCAATTGAGGCAGAAATAGTCTTTCAAGGTGCCAGTACAATCGCTGCCTTTATCATGGAGCCTATACTTGGCGCTGGAGGCGTTATACCCCCTCATAAAAGTTTTATGCCGATGGTTCGAAAAATTTGTGATAAATATGGCATATTATTAATAGCTGATGAAGTTATCACCGCTTATGGACGCACTGGAGCTTGGAGTGGTTCACGTCTTTGGGGTATTCAGCCAGATTTTATGTGTACGGCAAAAGCCATTACAAATGGATATTTTCCATTTGGCGCGGTAATGATCCATTCAAATGTGGCAAAAATTTTTGAAGAAGATAAAACAGGAGCTGCTGCAATTGGTCATGGCTACACCTATTCTGGGCATCCAGTGGGAGCTGCAGCTGCCATTGCATGTTTAAAAGAGACACAACGATTAAATATTGTTGAAAATGCCGATGCACGCGGTACAGAACTTTATCAGGGTGCATTAACATTGATGAAAAAGCACGAATTAATTGGTGATATTCGCGGTGGCCATGGTTTAATGGTTGCAATAGAATTAGTTTCAGATCGTGATAATAAAACTCCTGCTGAAAGTGCTACAGCCTTAAATATTCAGCAAGCAGCCTATAAGGCAGGGGTTATGGTGCGTGCTTCGGGAAATAATATTATTTTATCACCCCCACTAGTTTTAACAAAAGATGATGTCAGTCAAATCATTCATGCTTTAGATATAGCATTAACAAACAATGGATAATAATTAATGTCAGTAGAAAATTCAAATTTTGTAATACTTCTTGGAACCAAGGGCGGGCCTGCAATTAGGACAGGCTCTACTAACCCGACATCTAATCTTTTGGTTTTAAATAATCGGCAAATTGTGGTAGATTGTGGACTTGGTGTTACGCGCTCATTAGTCGACCAAGGTATGCAATTAAAAGATCTTAATTTGATATTTATTACTCATTTACATGCTGAGCATTATTTGGAAATGGGTTCATTAATTCATACAGCTTGGGTTGCAGGATTAAATACCGTTGTAAAAATATATGGTCCAAAGGGTTTGGAAAACTACTGGAATAATTTTTTAAAAGCAATGGAGTTTGATATTGCCATTCGCTTAGAAGATGAAGGTCGTCCAGATTTAAGAAGCCTCGTTACAATACATGAAATTGATGAAGGGGAAATTTTTAATGAAGAGGGCATTAAAGTTGAAGCTATGCGAAATGAACACCCCCCTCTGGTTGAAACATTTGCATTAAAATTTCAAACAGAAAAAAATAAAATTATATTTTCTGGGGATACAGCTTATTTACCTAGACTAGCTGAGTTTGCAGCAGGAGCAGATTTACTCATTCACGAGGCCATGCTTGAAGAAGCTTTAATATCTTTATTCAAGCGCATTGGTAATACTGATGATCGCCTAATGGAACATTGGCTACGCTCCCATACTATGGCTCCAGACGCAGGAAAAATTGCAACAAAAGCAGGCGTAAAAACTTTAGCATTGAACCACCTTATTCCATCAGATGATCCTAATTTTATTGATGATGATTGGCATAAAGCAGTTAAGCCAACATGGCAGGGAAAATTAATTATAGGCAAAGATGGATTAAAAATAGATTTTACATAAATAACCAGAATCGTGCTAAATTACAAATTCTACTATAACCAAACTGAAATAAAATGATCATATAATTTGTCATATGACGTGCTCCCACTTTTTAGGCCAGCCAGTTGGGACTTTCCCGTGGGGGTGAGCTCATGACAAATTAATTGCCGTTGAGCTATTCATCAATGATATAGGTGGTTTGTTTCCGATAACACTATGCTGTCTTACTTCATTGTAGTCTCTGTCGCTGTCTGGCAGGGGAATGTTTACATTCCCTGAGAAGGGCCAATCCTTCAACTTTTTGCACGCGTCGTCAAATGTTATAAATCAATGAGTATTCAAGCATTCAGATTTAAAGCTATCATTAAATGATTCAATATAGACATTATCAGTGGGTTTACCTAGTTAAAACCTTGAATCTATTGCCGGGGCATACCGCAAAAATGTAACAATGATTGATAAAATGCGTAATTTACGGCCACTAGCAAATTCATCGTGGGCAAAATTCCCTCTCAACGTTTGTTATACAAACGTTTGCTGGGGTAACGCATAGCCCACACTTGATTAGTAGGAGTTGCTTCAACACGATTTTTCCGTAATTTAGCTTTAACCCTACGCTTGGGCGTTTTATTACGCAATTGAAGATCCATCTCATTGTAAAGCCTACGAATTTTCTTCTGATTTACATGTTATCCTTCACGTTGCAATAAAATATGGACACGTCTATAACCAAAGCGTATCCGTGTCTCACAAATCTCTTTGATACGCTGTTGCAATGCAGCCTGATCGCCTCGTTTGAATTTATATGTATATAGTGAACGTTCAAATCGCAAAACCTTGCAAGCTTTACGAATTGATACTTTCCAAACATTGCATACCTCGTCAATAAGTTGGCGCTTGCGATCAGGCTTTAAAGCTTTTTTGAAAGTACATCTTGCAGCATGCACCTTATCAAGAAAAAAATCTGCTACCAATTTCTTAAGGCGACCATTCTCGTCTTATAAATGCCGCATTTTTTTCATTTCGAAGGCATCAACCCAGAATATTTCTTGCGCCAATTATAAAAAGTTGCTTGTCCAATACCAGCCTTGTGACATACTTTTTAAATAGATAAATCACCTTCAGCTTATTTTAAAATAAATGCAATTTGAGCTTTCATAAAATTCTCCTTCTCCTATCTAAAGGATGATAAATAGAAAATTCCAACTTTAAATGGTCTTAATTATTGGGAGCAGGTCAAGGGAAGATTTTCGACGCTACCTTCAATGCCATGCTAAGCTTTATTAATTAAGTTTGCCGTACCGTTATTTGCTATACGGTTTGGAAATAGTCTTGCCATTTATTAAAATATTTTTGAAGTTTTTTATGGTGATAATAATGTTCTATTTTTATTTTTTCATGATTGTTTATTTCATTTCGATTAACTAATATGGCGGCACCGATTGCTGTACCTGTATCACCTTCTTGCGCGCTATAAATATCATTGGGTAAAATTGTAGCCAACATTTTCAAAATTATATGATTTTTAGTAAAAGAGCCTTCCACGATTACATCGCCACCTTTGCTGATAAGTGAAATACATGTTGCTGTCATCATCGCTAAATAAAATGAGACAGCAACCATGCGTTGGCCATCAGTTAGTTTTTTCTCATCACAAGACCAAGATCCCGTCAAACCTTGAAATGGCCCACTATTGTTCTCCCAAGAAGGATAACAAAAAACATCATTGGCAAGAATAAAATCTATATCCATATCATTATATTGTGTATCATAACCATCCATCAAAATTTCAAATTCACGACCGCCCATAAAGCGGCTGGATGCAACTGGCTGTCCAAAGGCATTTGTATTA
>CAKMZG010000090.1:0-448 GCA_929200335.1 uncultured Alphaproteobacteria bacterium
GTGCGATATACTTCGTCATCATCATCAATACGTTGCACAGGGCGGTTGGTTGGTACTTCGATCACTTCAAGCTTGTAGATATCAGCAAATTCATCTGCCTCAGTTGCAGCCGTACCTGTCATGCCTGCTAATTTCTTATACATGCGGAAATAGTTTTGGAAGGTGATGGAAGCAAGGGTTTGATTTTCGGGTTGAATGGTTACACCTTCTTTGGCTTCCAATGCCTGATGTTGACCTTCGGAATAGCGGCGACCTGGCATCATCCGCCCAGTAAATTCATCAATAATGACAATCTCATCATTGCGTACGATATAGTCTTTATCTTTGGTAAAGAGCTTATGTGCCTTCAATGCATTGTTAATATGATGAACAACGGAAACATTTTCTACATCATATAGACTATCGCCTTTTAACAGGTTCGCATCAGCTAATAGTTTCTCCAGCTTTT
>CAKMZG010000090.1:462-9880 GCA_929200335.1 uncultured Alphaproteobacteria bacterium
AATGTAACCGTGCGCTGTTTTTCATCTAATTCATAATCTTCATCATCAATTTTGGGAATAAACTCATCAATTGTAGTATAAAGGTCTGAACGATCTTCAAGAGGACCAGATATGATAAGCGGCGTACGCGCTTCATCCACCAGGATGCTATCCACCTCATCAACAATGGCATAATAGTGGCCACGTTGAACCATGCTCTCTAAATCAAACTTCATATTATCACGTAGATAATCAAAGCCAAATTCATTATTTGTGCCGTAAGTAATGTCACATTCATAGGCTGCTTTACGGTCTTCATCGTCCATATCATGAACGATGGTGCCTGTTGTCATGCCTAAGAAACCGTAGAGTTGGCTCATCCATTCAGCATCACGGCTAGCAAGATAATCATTCACGGTTACCACATGAACGCCTTTTTCTGCCAAGGCATTGAGATAAACTGCAAGGGTTGCAACAAGGGTTTTACCTTCACCAGTGCGCATTTCAGAAATGCCACTGTTGTGCAAAATCATAGCGCCGATGAGCTGTACATCGAATGGACGCATACCAAGGGCACGCTTTGAGGCTTCACGAACTAAGGCAAATGCAGGAATGAGAAGGTCATCAATTTTAGTGCCTTCGTTGATCTGCTTTTTAAATTCTTCTGTCCGCTTTGGAAAATCTTCATCCTTAAGAGCAGCCATTTCACCTTCTAGTGCGTTAATAGCGGTTACTTTAGGTTGTAGTGAACGGATATAGCGATCATTAGCTGATCCAAAAATTTTGCGGGCTATTCCACCAAAACGGGACATCGGCATTTACCTTTGTTATTAATCCAATTTATGCAAAGTGCAGTTTTGCTGCATAAGCATTTGTTATTGTGCGGGCAAAAGAAGATTGTGCAATGCCACAGTTATTCCCTGCGCTTAACGACAGATAAGAGCCTGTCCCCATGATGTCAACGTCTGTGATGAATTCTTGTGTTAAATTCTTGGTGAATTCTTTGTTATATCTGTAAAATCTATCGTGGTTATTATATTTTTTACAGTTAATTTGATGTTTGCCATTGCATAGATGGGAAAATACCATAATTTGAACTACTTTAGGAATCAAAAGGGGAATTACCCATTTGGGCATACTAGCCTTATAAATAACAATCGAGGAACTATCGGATGACTTTGAATAAACAACAACGTGCCATGAGAAAATTACCTTTAGCATTGGTTTTTAGCGCAGCTATTATAACATCAAGCATTTCTACTTCTCTTTATGCAGCAGATGAAGGTGTGATTGCGAAAGTGGGCAATGAGGTCATCACTAAGCAGGAATTTGAAATTGCCAAAGAAAACATGGGGCGCCAATTTCAACAAGTGCCTGCCGAGCAACGCGATGCGTTAATTTTGAACACTTATGTTGATATCCGCGCTCTTGCACAAAAAGCAAAAGCGGCAGACCTTGATAAAAGCGATGAATTTAAAACAAAGCTAGAGTTCTCAAAAAATCAATTGCTTTATCAAATCTATTTTGAAAATGAGATTTTTACAAAAATCACTGATGAAGATCTAATGGCTGATTATAAAAAGCAAATTGCTGAATTGCCTGAAAAGGAAGAAGTACATGCACGTCATATTTTGGTAAAAACTGAAGATGAAGCCAAAGCAATCATTAAAGAATTAGATGGTGATGCTGATTTTGTTGAATTAGCAAAAGCAAAATCAACTGGGCCTTCTGGTAAAGCTGGTGGTGATTTGGGTTATTTTCAACAGGGTCAAATGGTGCCAGAATTTGAAGTGGCTACATTTGCTTTGAAGAAAGGCGAATATACAAAAGAACCTGTGCAAACCCAATATGGTTTTCATATCATTAAGCTAGAAGATCGTCGCCAGGTTGAAGCGCCAAAATTTGAAGCTATGAAAGAACAATTGCGTCAAGAAAAAATGCGCGATGTTTATACTAAGACTTTAGAAACCATCAAGGATGATATCAAGGTTGAGATTGTTGCTGAGGAATTTAAAGAGAAGAAAGCTGAAGAAGTTAAGGCGGATGATAAAGAAACTAAAAAAGCAAAATAATCGTTCTTTATAGTGCTTGCAATTATTAGAGGGGCTTTTGCCCCTCTTTTTTAATTCATTTTTATTTGTGCTTTATTTAACCTAGGCTTTGCTACAGATGAATATTCGTGTAAGAATTGATTTTTATTATATAAATTGGGATGTTAATGCTTAAGCGGGTTGTCATAATTGGTATAGCTCTTTGTTTGGTAATTGTTGCAGGCATTTTCACCATTCCTAAAATATTTTTATCTTCCCAACTAATTAGTCAGCAATTGGCTGAGCAAATCAGCCACTGGACAGGGCGTAAGGCACAGTTTTCCAGAAGCCAGATTATTTCTTTTTTTCCAAATTTCATTGTTGAATTAGAAGATGTTACTATCATGGGCGCCCATGGAGTTAGTGAGCAGCCATTTATGAAAATGGAGCGTTTACAGGGTTCACTAGAATTTTGGGGTGCTGTATCAGGTAAGGCGGTGGTGTCTGATTTCAAATTTATCCGCCCAGAAATTAGGTTAATCACAAATCAAATAGGGCGCAGCAATTGGCATTTTCGTAGAGGTGAGATTGCTGCTAAATTATCCACTGCGCGAGACTTGGTTGAGCAAGCAGATGTAGAAAGTGATGCACCTGATCTTAGCGATGTAACGTTAGTTCTTGGTAACTTTAAAATTCAAAATGGCGTTGTAATCTATCAAGACATTAGAAATAATATTGAAAGCACATGGAGTGGGGTTAATCTTAATGTGGATTACCCTAACCTTAAGGGCATTGCTGGCATTGAAGGTGATGCCATTTGGAATGGTGAAGTTGTCAAAATTAATGCAAAAGCAGTAGCTCCCTTGCAATTATTGGCGGGTGGCAAGAGCGATATCACCTTACTGCTTGATTCAAAGCCTTTGGTAGTGGAATTTGACGGCAACTTAAATTCAGTTGCTAAGGGATTGATTAAAGGTAAAACAGAGATCAGTTCGCATTCTGCGCGCCATTTTTTGAATTGGGCTGGTTATGAAGTACCGCCTGGCTCAACTTTGGGTCCTTTTGAGGTGTCTGGCGATGTATTGGGTACTATAAGTGAACTTAAATTTACTGATGCCTCTATAAAATTAGATGGCAATGAAAGTACTGGTATTTTAACCATCAATAAAAAACCAGAGCAGTTGCTGAAGATTTCAGGCACCTTGGCCTTGGATCAGATGGATATATCACCCTATTTAGCGCAATTAATTATACCTAAAGAAGGTGGAGCAGGCGTTAGGGATCTAATTGATTTATCTTTTCTAGACAGCTTAAACCTTGATTTACGCCTATCTGCATCGGGTGTGCGGGCGAATGAGCAATTTCTAGAAAATGTAGCTGGTACTGTGCGCATCAATGAAGGTCGTGCCACTCTTGATATAGGGCAAGCAAACATTTTTGACGGCAATCTGCAAATGGTTTTCCATGCCCAAGATAAGGCTCAAAAACTTGACTTACACATGAAACTGTCGGGCAATGATTTGGCTTTTCAAGACATCTCTAAACTTATGCCATTAGGGAATTTGATCATTGAAGCCAAGGGCAATTTAAACATGGATGTTAAGGCCTCTGGCGGTACTGATAAAGACTTGCTTAAAACCATGACGGGCAGTTTTGAATTGGATGCAAAGCAGGGTAGGATTGAAGGCGTTAATATTGAAAAACTTGCTGAGTTAAAGCAAAATGGCGGGTTATCTGCTATTAAGAGTATTCATCAAGGCTCAACAGAATTCGATCAAATGCAAATTCATTTGCAGTTGCATAATGGCGTGACCTATTTAACTGATGTTAGCTTACAATCTCAACAACTATATGGAATTTTGGAAGGCACAGCAGATTTTTCTAAAAATGCCTTAGCGCTTTATGGTAATTCACAAGTTTATGCAAAAAATGCGATAGAGGGTGAGCAATATGGTAAATTGCTAACAGAACAAGCCTTCATCATTGGCGGTACACTTAATACGCCATTTTTTGTCCCAGATTTTTGGCGCTCCCAACAAAAGTAAGAAACGCCTTAATCATAAAGATATAGCTTATAGATAAGACATGATTTCAAGAGATGAAATTTGTGATGTCATGGTTTTTAATTCATTTCGTTTAATATGCACTAAAACCTCTTTCAGCTCTTGTCCTAATGCGCGGGTGATAAACTCATCGCCTTCAAATAAATCAATGGCCTTGCCCATATCATCCGGCAGAGTTGGATAATTGCCCTCATAGGCATTGCCTTCAACGGGTGCGGGTGGTGTCAGTTTGTTTTTAATGCCTTCATACATGCCATATATAAGCGTTGCCATGACCAAATAAGGGTTAGCATCTGCGCCTGAAATACGATGCTCTAGGCGTTGAGCATAATCAGGTGCAGCGGGAATACGCACGGATACGGAGCGGTTGTTTTCGCCCCAAATAGGACTTGTTGGCGCGTATGAGCCAGGCGTTAGGCGGCGAAAACCATTATAGGAATTCACAAATATAAGGGTTGAATTCATCATGGTTTCAACCAGACAAGCGATGGCGCTCTCAAGGCGTTTACGCCCCTCATTACCTGCAAAAATATTTTTGCCCTCATCATTAACGAGGCTTGCATGCACATGCATGCCATTGCCAGGTTGATCAAGAAATGGCTTGGCCATGAAGCTTGCAATCAGCCCGTGGGCGCGGGCGCATTCACTAATGGTGCGTTTTAGCATAATCACATCATCACAAGCCCGCATGGCATCTGATCGATGGTTCAGATTAATCTCATATTGCCCAGGTGCTGCTTCTTTTACCAATGTATCCACGGGCAAGCCTTGCAGCTTTGCTGCAAAATAAATGTCTTCAAAAAGCTCGGCATGTTCTGATAAAGCATTAAGTGAATACATGCGTTGGCGGTCAATCTCATCATTTGCCCCAACAGCCTCAGGTTGAGAGCCGCGCCATTCGGATTGCGGTTTAATGAGATAAAACTCCATTTCAAAGGCAACCGTTGGCGCTAATTTATCTTGTTTAAACAGATCAAGCACAGTTTGTAGGCGTGTTCTTGGGCAAATGTTCAGCGGTTGGCCCGTTTCTGTTTCTGCTTGAATGATGACTTGAGCGTGGGTGCATTCAGCGGCAGATTTTGCAAGTTTTTGAGTGCCTGAAAAGCTGCGTCCCCAAGTTATAGGCGTTAAAGTGCCGCTTGCTGCTTTGAAAAAACCATCCACATCACCGGTTTCAATATGCAGCCCAGTTTCAGATACCTCACCGCCCCAAACATCAAGAGCATGAATGGAAAGCGGGAAGTTCACCCCTTCACTAAAGGCTTTTTTAAGCGCAGATACAGGCGCCCATTTGCCACGAATTCGGCCATTAGGATCAATGATAATCAGTTCAACGGTATCAATATTTGGATAGGTTTTTAGGAAATTTTCAAATTCTTGCAAGAGGCACCTGTTTCTAATTTTAAAAGTTTGGGGAGATTATCAAGTTTTTCAGCCCTGTACAGCTTTATTTTACATGTACAGCTTTATTTTATTTAGTGTCGTTTTAATATTCCCCATAAGGGTTATAGCGTTTAGCATTTCAATGAGAACTATTCGCGCAAATTAAGGGGGCTAGAGCGGCGTTATGAATGCATATAAACGCATCGAGCTCTAGGCCATAAAGGGTTAGGACATTACGCTTTAATAATCAAAAGTTGATAGTCCTGCTACCATCTCATCTAAACCAAGGGGCTGGGTTAAGGGAGGTTGCGCGCGTGCAATGCAGCCTCGGCGTTCGCATAATCTGCATGAAGGGCCAATTTCATTGGCATGGCTTTTATTCTTACTGATCAAATCGCCATAAACAGTTTCATTTGCAAAGCCTTTATCAAGACCAATTAGAAGCGCTGTTCGGTTAGGACGTTCACCAAATCCTGCTTGTGGACCACGTACTGTACGGGCAACGGTTAAAAATTCTGCATTTTCTGGGGTGATGACATATTCAGCATTAACAGAGCCAGGCACAGTAAAGGCATGATGAACTATTAATTTAGGGCAAGCTCCACCAAAGCGACTGGTGGGAAACCCAGCAGCGCCTGCGCGGCGCAAAATATTGCCAGCCTGATCCAGCTCTAAGATGAAAAATGGTAATCCTGTGTCAGGTTTGCGGTGCAGATTAATTAATCTAAAAGCGGCATGGGCAAAGGAAACGTTGAAACGTGATGCTAAAATTTCAATATCATACCTTAGGCGCCTTGCTGCTGCTAAAAAAGGTTGATAGGGCATCATCATAGCAAGGGCAACATAGCGTGCTAATTCAAAACGCGCTAAGCGTTTTGCCTCGTCTGATGTAAAATTTAAAAACTCCGCTTCATCATGAATACGTTCTTTAAAGGCCAAAATGGCTGCTTCACTAGCTAGCTCTTGTATGCAATCTTGACGGGAGAGACGTTCTGTTAAAAATATTCTCTGGCTATGGCGGTCATAACGTCGCCGCCAATGGGGCATAGTTTCATTGGGTAAAATTTGCACACTAATATTGTGCTTTTCTTTGAGCCATTGGGTGAGTTGTAGAAATAAATCTTCATTTGGAGCCGTTTTTTTTAACATTTCCACCATTTGACTGGCAGTATCTTCTAATTCTGGAAAACAGCTTGAATGATTTTCAAAGGTGTCACGCACCTCATCAAAAGGAATGCGCGCAGTTGGCGCGGTGGTCATGGTTCCATCTTTTGCCATGAGTTGTGAAAGATCAGATAATCTGGTTTGTCCCTCACGATAAGCACGATAAAGCTTTAACATAGCTTGCGCGGCATTAGGAGCTGCTTCGGATAGTTCAATCATTTCGCTATCGCTGGGTAATTCGCCAGCCAGTAAAGGGTCGGCAAAAACCTCTTTGAGAGAGGCCTTAGCCTCTTCTTCTTCACCAGTTTGCAACGTATTGATGTCTATTTGATAATTTTGCGCCAACTTTAATAATAGTTGTACAGTTAAGGGGCGTTGATTGCGTTCAATCAAATTCAGATAGCTTGGTGATATGCTTAATTCTTTAGCCATATTGGTTTGGGTGAGTTTTAATTCGTTGCGTAATCGACGAATTTTAGGACCTGCAAATATTTTTTGATCAGCCATTAGTTTCTTTCTATCTCCGCCATTTTTTCTCACATCATGGTTTGTAAAAATTACCTATTTTTTTACAAATTTACAATAAATTTTTGTAAAATTATGACGTTTTTACGTGTTTATTGGTATTTTTTGTAAATTTTTACTGGATTATTTAGCTGATTTTGTAAAAGTTGATGGAGAATTTACAGATTCAAATACCATGAATTTTGATATTGGGTTCACTTAAAATTAGAGGAAAATACTATGAGTGACTTTTACAATTTAGTACCATCAGCCCCTAAAGGTCGTTTTGATAACATCACGCGTAATTACACACCAGAAGATGTTGAGCGTCTACGCGGCACTTTACAAATTCGCCATACTTTAGCTGAGCATGGTGCAAACCGTCTTTGGGAATTGGTAAATAACGAGGATTTTGTTAATTCTCTTGGTGCACTATCTGGCAACCAAGCCATGCAAATGGTGCGTGCTGGCCTAAAAGCCATTTACCTATCTGGTTGGCAGGTTGCTGCTGATAGTAATACAGCTGGCGCTATGTATCCTGATCAATCTCTATATCCTGCAAATTCAGGCCCTGAGTTGGTTAAGAAAATCAACCGCACGCTTCAACGTGCTGATCAAATTGAAAAATCAGAAGGTGTACAATCTGTAGACACTTGGTTCGCGCCAATCGTTGCGGATGCAGAAGCTGGCTTTGGTGGTCCATTGAATGCTTTTGAATTGATGAAAGCTTATATTGAGGCTGGTGCTGCTGGTGTTCACTTTGAAGATCAGCTTGCATCTGAGAAAAAATGTGGTCACTTAGGTGGTAAAGTGCTTATTCCAACTCAACAACATATTCGTAATCTAACTGCTGCTCGTTTAGCTGCTGATGTTATGGGTGTTCCATCTTTGATCGTTTGCCGTACTGATGCGGAAGCTGCTAAATTGATTACATCTGACATTGATGATCGTGATAAGCCATTTGTTGATTATGATGCTGGCCGTACGGCTGAAGGTTTCTACAATGTGAAAAATGGTCTTGAGCCATGTATTGCTCGTGCTATTGCCATGGCGCCATATTCAGATCTTATTTGGTGTGAGACTTCTAAGCCTGATCTTGAGCAAGCGCGTAAATTTGCTGAAGCTGTTCGTAAGGAGCATCCAAATCAATTATTGGCTTATAACTGCTCACCTAGCTTTAACTGGAAAGCGAATTTGGATGATGCAACTATTGCTAAATTCCAACGTGAATTGGGTGCGATGGGCTATAAATACCAATTCATCACATTGGCAGGTTTCCATCAGCTTAACCATGGTATGTTCCAATTGGCTAAAGGCTATAAAGAGCGCCAAATGGCTGCTTATTCAGAGTTGCAAGAAGCAGAATTTGCTGCAGAAAAAGACGGCTACACTGCAACACGTCACCAGCGTGAAGTTGGTACTGGTTACTTTGATGCAGTTGCTATGGCTATCTCTGGTGGTACTTCTTCTACTACTGCTATGGGTGAATCAACTGAAAGCGCGCAGTTTACAGCGGCTGAATAAAGTTAAAAAACTGTATTGGGGTTTTATGCCCCAATACAACTTGAAATTTAATAAAGTTTAACACTGAAAAGGAGCTTCACTATGACTACAAAAAAGACACACGTTAAAGAACGTGCAGCAGAACAGTCATCATCTATGGCTGATGAGCAACAAGCTGCTATCCGCGTGCTTGCAAATGACTTGCATCGGTTGAACCATGCAGTAATGAAAGCAGTTGATGCTGGCGTCAGTGTTGAACTTATCCGCTCAGCCCGTCACCATGGTGGTGATGGTAATTGGGGTGATTTACTTACCCCAGTTATCGTTAAAAACGGCTAATAAAATACTATACTCATTTAGAGTACCCTCCTGTAAACCGTGCCCTGATAAATCTGGGCGCGGTTTTTGGTTTGGGTGGTGGGATAAAAATAGCGAGAGGGTTTTGGCAAGTTGATGATTTAGTTTTCTCTCACGGAAACTTTGCCGCTAAAGCGGCAATCCCTGCGAGGGCGCGCGGCATAAGCCGCGCCTCACTTCGTTCGGAATTCACGGGTCTCTCGGCGAAACAAGTTTCGCCTGCCGACCAATGGCTGACCACTTGCGCGAAGAGCGCAAGCGTAAAGAGTAGCCCAAGTGAATTTATTCTTTTCCCATGAGAGTTATCAGTATGCTTCATGTGCGTTCTTGTGAAATCCTGTATGTGGCACTCATGACTAATCATAAATTTGTGCAAGGTAAATGAATACGCGAATTTGGCCACTCTTTCTTTACGCTTGCACGAAATGCAAGTGG
>CAKMZG010000091.1:0-6092 GCA_929200335.1 uncultured Alphaproteobacteria bacterium
CCTCTACTGGATGCAGTTCACCCCTATAAAGCTCAACTTCTACTAAAATAGAATTGGGCGATGGCCCTTGAGAAAGTCGAGATGTACCTTCATCATAGGTTAATACATTTGGATTGCCATGAACACAAAATGACGGATTATCTTTTAATGGCGAATACCATGCTCCTGTTGGTAAAACGATAATATTATCTCCTACCCAATCCACAATTTTAGTGCCACAAAGAGTAGCGCCTATATCATTATATAAACGGATAATATCATCTTCTTTGATGCCGCGCTTATCTGCCTCTTGTTGATTTAAATAAGCTGGTTCTCTGCCCTTTATTTTAGATTGCGCCGATGCACCATTACCATCAAATTGGCCATGTAATCTTAAATTTGGCTGCGGGGACATTAAATGTAAGGGATAGCGTTCAGTCAGTTTTGAGCTTAAATATTGCTTCGGCGGCATCCACATGGGATGTCCCCTACAATCTTCATATTTAAAACCAGCAATAGTCTTTGAATAAATTTCAATTTTACCACTGGGCGTAATCAATGGATTTTCATCTGGATTTTCGCGAAAGGCTACAAGTCCGACGCGATGTTCTTCATGTTTGCAATGTTGAAAAAAACCATCTTTCCAAAACTTATCAAATTCAGGTAAGTTACCGTCTTGTTGCTTAAACCGCTCTTGTCCGCGTTTATGTATTTCATGAAGCCATTCGTTCTCATTGCGTCCTTCACTGAATTGCTCATAGATGCCCAACCTTTTGGCTAATTCACAAAAAATCTCATAGTCCGTTTTTGATTGTCCCACGGGTTTGGCACATTTTTTTAAAGCCACAAGACGTTTATCAGAATTACTTGCCATAACATCATTGCGCTCCATTACACCCGCAACAGGAAAAACAATATCTGCACGGCGAGCCATTGCGTTCCACTCCAATTCATTGACGATGACCACATCAGGATTACGCCACGCCTTTTGTAAGCGTGCTAAATCTTGATGATGGTGGTAAGGGTTACCACCCGCCCAATAGATGGCTTTAATATCAGGAAATGTGATTGTATTACCATTATAATCAATTTGCTTACCAGGAGATTCTAATAACTCTGTAATCCTAGCAACTGGTATGCGTTGCTTAATTGGATTAACCCCTTGCGGCAATGATGCATAACGGCGACGCTTAACTGGATTTGCAACCCCGTTAAAAGAACTAAGCCCAAGAGAAAATCCTCCGCCTTCTAATCCGATTTGCCCCACCATGGCGGCTAAGACAATCAACATCCATATGGGTTGCTCGCCTTTGTCCGCTCTTTGCAAAGCCCATGTGGAGGTTAGCAAACAGCGTTGAGATGTTATTTCATCCGCAAGGCGAATTATTCTCTCAGCATCGACCGCACAAATTTCACTAGCCCATTGTGGGGTTTTGGCTTGTCCATCACTATCGCCTGTTAAGTAAGACAGAAATTCATCAAAGCCCACACAATAACGTTTTATAAAATCCATATCGCACTGGCCATTTTCCCAAATTTGCCAAGCTATACCAAGCATAAGTGCCGTATCAGTATTTGGATGGGGCGCTATCCATTCGCTATCAAAGCTTGCATCATATTGGCTTTTTGCTGGCGCAATCGTCACAAGCCTTACGCCAGCCTTTGCGCATTCTTCAACCCAACTTCGATTGGTATGACTGGAAACCCCACCCGGTGAAATTTGCCCTGTAACTGATGGCAAACCACCAAAGGCAACAATTAATTTTGTATGATCGCGTATCACAGGCCATGTTGTGCCATTATAAATAATTTCATCTTCTGTGCCAATGATATGAGGTAATAAAACCTCAGCGGCCGCATGGGAATAAGTATTTATACTTGCCGTATAGCCACCCAATTTATTTAAAAATCTATGGATTTGGCTCTGCGCATGATGAAAGCGTCCAGCGCTTGCCCATCCGTAACTGCCCCCAAATACAGCCTCTGCACCAAATTTATCATATATTTTTTGTAAATTATCCGAAGCGAGATCAAGTGCCACATCCCATGAAACTTCAACAAATGGTTCATCACCACGCGCGGATTTAGAAGCTATACCTTTTTCTAAAAATCCTTTGCGCACTGCTGGTTTTTTTATACGCAATGGCGAGGATAAACTCTCTGCAAAAGATTGCATAATAGGGGTTGGCTCAACCTCAAAATCAGACGCAGCCAATTCCACCGATTTACCATCGCTTTTTATAATTTCAAAAGTGCCAAAGTGACTACCAGTATAGCTCCTATTACTCATTAAAAATCAACCACCTGTGATAAGCCCAAATGATCATAAGCATCACGCAATTGATTTTTAATCCATGAGACCTGTGGTCTAGCTCTATAGCGCAATGATAAAATTTGCTGAACCTTCTCCCATTGTGATGCGCCCCTTAAAGCATCAATATAAAAGAGAGCTACCAATTCACGTTGAGCATGGCTTCCACCAATACATTGTAAAAATGGCCTTGCAATACTCAATTGATCTATAGCCTTCTGCCAATCTCCATTGGCAAGTGCTATAATACCAGGTGCAGCAGGTAATGCTACAAGTTCCCAAGCCATTTTTTCATCTTGAGAAACCGTTTCATGACGCGCTATCATTCTTTGCATCATATTATCAGCTTCTTTATGATTGGCACGAGCTAAAGCATATAAAAATTGAAAATCTAAAAATACAGAAACTTGATCTTGACAATTTAAAATAACTTTCTCTGCTAAATTTTGCCAACGATTGCCCACATCAACACCAATACGCTCTAGACGATAAAGCAGAGAAATTGCATTGATTTGATCTTGCACACAGTCTTGATTAACCGCCCAAACAATTTTGTCAAAATAGGCTAATGCTTCATCACCACGATTTAAATCAACAAGAAACAAACAAACATGCCACCAATTATGTGTTGTCATGAATGAACTTAAATTTTGCCAAGTGTCGCTGACATCCAACATAAATTTTATACCGCCATCTAAATTATGACGGGCTTCACTTATATGTGCCATAGCATGATGTGCCCAAGGTTCATCACGTTGGATCGATAGGGCACGATTAACACTAGCTTCTGCTTCATTTAATAAATGACATTCTTCATATCCAAACGCTAGCATGCCATGTAAATAAGCATTATCATCACAAGCTTCCGCCACTTTTAAGGGTGCACGCAAAATACCAGCAGCATTGCCAGTATCAAAATGCAATGACTGAGCCCATTTAGAACTTACAATATCACTGGGGTTCTCATCTAATACTTGTTCTAAAACTTGTGCTGCGGCACGGCGTTCTGTCTGACACCAATGGTTAGAGCTTTTAATAATAGCTTGTTCTCGTGGTGTGGCATATTTTGATAAATTATTTGCTCGCTCAAGATATTGTTTTGCTTTTTTTACACCCTGTTTAGTTTCAGCAGAGGCAAAAAACTGTGCGGCATAAGCCTGAGCCAAAGGGCACTCTAAATCTTTATCAGCAAGTGCAACAATACAATCAACTTTATTAGAAAATCCTAATAATGCCGTGCCAAATTTATCCAATTCATCGACAGACGTTTGGCTTGAGGCAGTTACATCAAGATCATTTTGATTTTTAAATGTTCCCATGTCTAACTCTTTTCATTATGAGCTCAAAAAACTCAAAATCTGGTGATTAACAAAATTTGAATTTTCTAAATTGGATAAATGCCCTGAATCTGGCACATCAATATAATTAGCAGTTGGAATAAGATCCCCTATAATTTTACCATATTCAGGAGGTGTTGCTGTATCCAGCTCACCGGTCATAACCAATGTCTTATGTTGGATATCACTAAGTCTATCATGCACATCATGATTACCTATCATTATGGCAGCATGGATAAGTCCTTCAGATGTTGTGATCAAGGCATCTTTGGCTTTTTGTAAATCCTCTTGAGAGTGATCTGAGCTCATTAAATCTGTTAAAATTGCATAACACATCTCAGATAACGGCATGCCATCTTTCATAGGCAGTGCAACAGAATTGATGAATTCTTGAGCATCCGAATTACCATCTAATCCAAATTTAGGGGATGTATCCAGTAAAACTAATTTATCAACCAATTCAGGGTGCGATAATGCTAATTCCATCGCAATCATAGCCCCTAATGAAAGTCCAACAATATGGGCTTTCTCAAGTTTTAAATCCATCTTCATCCAATTAGCAAAACGCTCTGCCATAGCTTCAGGGTTTTCCAAATCTTTGCGAAATACTGATTTTCCATATCCTGGCATATCCCATGCAATGATGCGATATTTATGCGCCATATTTTCCATTTGTGGCTGCCATGATAGACTTGACCCAGGCATGCCATGTAGAAAAATTACTGGTTCTCCATTTCCCGCTTCTAACCAAGAAATATCATCAGCATCTTTTTGTACAATATCCATATTAAGACCTTTTAACCCGAACAGGCATTCTTTTAATACCATTGATAAAATGTGAGCGAACCCGTGCATAAGGTTCAGTCATTTCAACTTCATCTACACGTTTTAATAATTCCTCAAAAAACACTTTGATTTCTAATTTAGCTAGCAATGTACCTAGACAAAAATGCGGCCCTTTATGGCCAAATGACATATGTTCATTTGGATGACGATCAATTTTAAATGTTCCTGGATTTTCAAATTTATCTTCATCATGATTAGCAGAAATATGAAAAGCTACCACTTTATCACCGCGAGCAATTTTCACACCGCGAATTTCAGTATCCTTCATAGCAGTTCTTCTAAAATGCATGATAGGTGCAGTAATCCGCAAGACTTCTTCAATGGCCATTGGAATGCGTGAAGGATCTTCTTTCAGAGCTTTCATAGCATCAGGATTTTCTATTAATCTGATCATCCCGTGGCTAATACTGTTACGCGTTGTTTCATTGCCAGCCGTCATTAAGAGTGAAAAATAATTTTGTACTTCAAAGTCACTCAATGCACCGCCTTCAGGAATAACCGTTGCCAATTTGGTTATGACATCATCCATAGGGCAACCGCGTCTTTTATCAGCTAAGTCTTGCGCATAATCAAATACCTTCTTTGCATAAGGACTACGAAATGGATAAAGCCGATATGGATCGGTATCCACCAAATCAACTGGTGTCTCAGTAAAATCTGGCTCACTGTTAACAATCATAGCATCTCCCCAGTCAACTAAAGTAGCTGAATCTTCAACGGGAGCGCCTAAGATCCGACAAAGCAGACGCATAGGAATTACTCTGGATAATTCATTAACAAAATCAAACTCGGTTTTATCAAGACATTCTTCAATAACTTCAACACACAATTCACGAAAATCATCTTCAAATTTTTTAACCGCACGTACCGTAAAATCACGATTAATAATACCACGTAAACGTGAATGATCTGGCGGATCAATTTCAATCATATTACGGCGATGTTCTAACTCTTCATCGTTCATCTCTTCAAGATGAATGCCATAATTAGATGAAAAAGTTTCATACTCACTGAAAACACGTGCCGCATCTTCATATTTTGTAATAGCCCAAAATCCTTTGTTGCCATCAAATTCTTCATGCCAGCAAACTGGATAATCTTTACGCAACATAGCAAAGGTATCATGAGGAACCGCTTTGGCATAAATATCATGGCTAATGATATCAAGCCCTTCAATTGTTGGTTTTTTTATGCTGGTCATACTATTCCCTTTAAATCCTAATAGAGTTCTAAATATTCGTTACATTCCCAGTCTGAGATATGATTTTGAAAATCGCTAATTTCATATGGTTTATCTGTCATAAATAATTTTACAAAAGATGACCCCAATGCTTGAAAAAACACGTCACATTTTTTAAATTCTGTATTGGTTTTATCTAAATCATCTTTATTATTCACGTAATTTCCTCAAGGCTATTTGAATTAACACATACATAAGCTTATTATTAATCTTATGCCTATCCATAATTATTTCTTTTGTAATACAATCCGTTTATTTAAAAATTAGTCTATAACGGATTGTATTTTCTATTATGACAATATACCTAATCACAAAAGCCCTCTTCAAAATATATGGATCAATAAACTGAATGATTATGTAGAACATCATGCACTTACAT
>CAKMZG010000091.1:6102-9227 GCA_929200335.1 uncultured Alphaproteobacteria bacterium
ATGCTCTAGATTCCTTTAGTGACGCGTGTTGCATTTAAATGAATCCACTTAAATGCTACACGCGCTAAACTCCTCCAATTAAAGATAAGCAAGCTTTATAATGCGATGCAAATAAATATCACGTAATCTGATTGAATATACATTGAGGGGAAAAATTTTATGTCGAATAACAAAAAACTAAAGAAAATTTGCCTTATTGTAATGCATAAAATTTCTTTAAGAAATACTTAGCTCCTTGGCGTTGGGCAATATCTTGACCTGCCGCCATTAGATCATAAAATTTTGATTTATTCATGGGATCAGTTTTTTTCACCATGGCAATTTCTGCCAATATTAAAGCCGGATGCCACCAAGTTTCTCCAGAATATTTCATTAATCTACAAGCGCTCTCAAGACTGGTTGCTGCTTCATCATATCGACCATTTCTAAACTCAGCATCCCACAACATCCACATATGTAAAGGTAAACCCAAGCGTCCACTTTCTTGCCTTTGATCAATTGCCTGCTTGATAGCAGATATGCCCATAGCATCATTATCATAGCGTACATGCGCCCATCCTAAGAAAATATTACTAATCGCTCTGAAATCAAAATAACGTTCATTTTCTGATAATCCTAAAAGCCAATTGCTATGAGTTTTTATGGATTTAAAATCATCGCGCATCAACGCCACATCTAAGCCCCCCAATAAAGCATGGGTAATACTGCTTTTGTTGGAAAGTTTAACCGCAATATCCATTCCTTGACGTAACAACTTATCACCACGATTAACATTGCCTCTAAGATTGGCAACAATTGCACCAATGACACAGCAACAAACACCAGGATCATGCCCGCCAAAAGAATCGGCTAATTTAGCATGTTCTACAGTTGAATATTGTTTCAAACCATATTCAATATGACGTTCAGCCTCATGCAATTTACCTGTTAAATGGCACGTCGTCCAATTACAGTGGCTGGCCTCTAAGCGATAGTCTTCGTGGTTTAGTCTTTGAGCTTCAACCAGCATATGATCTGACAAGGTTTTGGCATGGGATAGATCAGAATGGCCAATTGCGATACTCCATCGCCCCCATGAAATTTTGAATTTAAGTTTTTGGTCTGAACAACGAATTGAAAAATCATAGGCATGTTCCCAAGCCTGCTTTGCCTGTTTAGAACCTACGCCTAGGTGACGTGTTAAAGTTGATGCCATCTCCACTAATAATTCTAATTCTATTACTTCATCAACAGTATGATTTTTTGACATCTGTAACGCTTTTAATGCCTCCGATAAAAAGCCTATGGCATTTTCATAAGCTGCACGCCTATTGGCAATTTGCGCAGCCTCCATAAAATATTGTGTACTTTTTTCTGGACTGTCACTATCGCACCAAAACCGTGCAATAATTTCTGGAGGATAATTAAATTCATTGCGTGATACCCCACTTAAAAAAACAGCAATAATTTTGGCAATTTTTTTCTTATCTTCATCATTAATCGTATCAATGACGGCATCCTTTATCATTCTATGACGAAAATTATAATAGGGTACTCGCGTTTCATTATATTGTAATAAAATACCCACATCTACTAATTCATTTAATACTGCTAATGTTTCTTGATATGTTTTTGAGCATATTAATTGAATTAATTTTGCCGTAAAAGGTGCACCAATTATTGCAGCACAATGGAGAATGCTTTTTGTTAAATCATCCGGCTTTATATAAGTGCCAAGCAATGACCTAATGCGTATTGGAAATAATGCTGTCTTATCATCACGAGATTTACGGGTTAATTCACCACGTACTAACTCTTCAATATAAAGAGGCCCGCCATCAGATGCATTTCGAATACGCAACCTATCTTTAGGGGATAAATTATTTTTAGCATCAAGCGTTGCTATAATTTCATCACATTGCTTTCTTGTTAAAGAACCTAATTCGATGGTTCCATTTACCTCTTTTATAAATTCAGGCCATTGGTTAGGCGAGCCAATGGTATATATTACTAATATGCCATTGGATGCCATATTATTGCCACTGGATAAAAATTTTGCAGTAGTTGCATCTATCCATTCAACATCTTCCACAACAGTTAAAACAGGCTTTTCACCACAAAAAAATCTCAGCAGACGATTTAATTGACTGAACAATAAGGTTTCATAAATGGATTCATTACTTGGTATAATATGAGTTGATGTATCTAGTTCTAAAACTGTACTATAGACGAGTTCAAAATTTTCTGGATCTTGCTCATTTTGAATTAAAAACTCTCTAATATGCTTTTGTTTTTTTGCAACTGACCAACTCTCTTCAATATCAAATAATTGCTCTAATAAAATTTTTATCGGGTACCAAGCGGTACTTCGGAAAATATAATTGCAATCGATATGAATAACATGACCGCCATTGTTAATCACATAATGCTCAAGCTCATATACTAATCTTGATTTGCCATATCCAAGCTTTGCTCTTAAAGCAATGGTATAATTTTCTATTTGCTTTACTTCTTGCCATTTGCTTTTCAAAAAAGACATTTCACTGTCACGACCTGTTAATGGTGACAAACCTTTTTTTACTCGAATTTCAAAATGTCGAGGTGCAGGATAGCGCGATTTCAACTCATAAATGACATCACTGTTTATTTTTTTAAATTTTTTACATCTAAATATTGCGCGGACAATTTGTTCTGTTTCCTGGCAAATGAATATTTCATTTTCTTTTACAAAATTATGAATTTCATTTGCTTTTAACGTGGCTCTAGCAAGTGTAGCATCTTCAGCGCCCGTTAAAATTTCATTTAAATCTCCGCTCACAGTAGCGATAGAAATAGACAATCCAAATTCATTCATAAACAAGTTATCATCGGCCATTTGTTGATGTAGATTTGAAAGTATCCAGGTGGATGCATAGGTTGATCGTAAGGGTGTTGTCTCTGCACCAGAAGGGCTAGAAAAAGCAATCTCAACATCTCTTATGCCCATGTGAATAATTTCACCATCTAGTGCTAAAACAGCGTTTTGAATTAATTTTTTTATGCGATCTTGTGCAACATTTAAATCAGTTTTATCAAAGTGCTTAGATTGATTGTATTTTTCTAATTTTTTAATAATTTTTATTTTCATCATGCTGATGGTTTTAGGT
>CAKMZG010000091.1:9237-9877 GCA_929200335.1 uncultured Alphaproteobacteria bacterium
ACATCAGTTAGTTCGTAAATATTTGTCTCAAGTTTTGGTAATAATGATAATTCATTTTTTAATGCAATATTATTATCCAAATTTATATTTGGCTGAATTATTGAAAGCGCGGAAAAAGAAGAACGCTTAGTTTTTGCTTCTAATATGGGCTTAGTGAGTAATCGTAATTCTTCAGAAGGTTCTTCATCAAATTCATTGTGCAAAAGATCGCGATGATAATGATAATGTTTTTTTGCCGATACATAATCGCCTATGGCAATATAGGCTGTAATGATGTGTTGCTGTAAATCATCTTCCACACCATCAATTATGCCTAATTGAGATGCAATACGTCTGGTGGAATCATAGAGTTCTTCATCTGAGTATTTTTTAAGTAATACTTTTCCCACATAGATCAATTCAGCACAAAGCCTATTGTTTAATTCATCTAACCAATTATCAAATTCATCATTGGGCTTTATTTCATTCTCAAATAATTTGCCTTTATAAAGCAACAAAGCTTTTTCATGTGCGGTATCATTATTTAAAGAGAGTAAGTTAATGATCTCGTTATAATCAACAATAACAGATTTAGTATCTAACCAAACAGCGTCTCGATCTGATATCACTATTTCATTTTTATAATAGGACTGAAGTTGCT
>CAKMZG010000092.1:0-432 GCA_929200335.1 uncultured Alphaproteobacteria bacterium
CCGCCACCGCCAACTGAGATTAATTCGCCGGCCTTTGTGCGTTTGGCTGCAAATTGTGCAACGGCAACCGTTGCCGTATCAAAAGGCTCAATTTCAAAGGCACCAAAAGGGCCATTCCAAACAAGGGTTTTTGCCTTACCTACCCATTCATTGGCTTGTTCAATGGATTTTGGCCCCACATCTAAAACCATTTCATCAGATGCAATATCTTCATTAGCAATAACTCTATGGGGCGCATTTGCAGCAAATTCTTTTGCTGCTAATCCATCGACAGGAAGAACAATAGCACAACCCTCATTAGCTGCTTCAATCATAATTTGCTTTGCGGTTGGTGTAAGATCATGCTCACAAAGGCTCTTGCCCACATCCACGCCTTTGGCTGCCAAAAATGTATTAGCCATGCCGCCGCCAATGATAAGCGCATCCACCTTT
>CAKMZG010000092.1:442-9658 GCA_929200335.1 uncultured Alphaproteobacteria bacterium
AAATCCAATTTGGTAGAGACTTTTGCGCCGCCGACAACGGCAACAAGGGGATTTTCAGGTTTAAGTAAGCCTTTTTCTAAGGCTTCAAGTTCTGCTTGCATGGTGCGGCCAGCACATGCGGGCAGAATTTCTGCAATGCCTACGGTTGAAGCATGGGCGCGGTGAGCGGCTGAAAAAGCATCATTCACAAAGATGTCGCCACCGGCTGCAAGGGCTTTTGCAAATTCTGCATCGTTTTTCTCTTCACCAACGTGAAAACGGGTATTTTCCAGCAATAGTACATCACCCTCTTGTAAATTAGAAATGGCGGTTTCTGCCATCAAATCAATGCAATCGGTAGAAAAACTAACTTCTTGCCCCAACGCTTGTGACATAACAGGCGCAAGGAATGCTAAAGACATTTCTGGCACTATCTGTCCTTTTGGGCGGCCATAATGGGCAAGCAAAATTACTTTTGCTTTTTTCTCAATCAACTCTTTTAAAGTTGGTAAGATACGGTCAATGCGGGTGAGGTCGCTCACCTTGCCATTCTCCACTGGCACATTGATATCAACCCGCACCATCACGCGTTTGCCAGCCACATCCATATCATCCAAAGTTTTAAAACTGCCCATTTTATTCTATCCTCATTTTACAAACAAAAAAGGCGCTTCAAATGAGCGCCTTTTTAATTCAAATATTTTACCTTATAGAAATTTGCCCATAGCCACTGCGGTATCAGACATGCGGTTTGAGAAGCCCCATTCATTGTCATACCAAGACAATACACGAACCAAATTGCCTTCAAGCACAGTAGTTTGTGCCGCTGCAAAGTTTGATGAATGAGGGTCATGGTTGAAGTCGATAGATACTTTTGCTTCCGTATCATAATCCAACACACCTTTAAGCGGCCCTTCAGCTGCTTTTTGTACGGCTGCATTAACTTCTTCAACGGTTACATCGCGTGATGATACAAAATTAAGATCAACAACTGAAACATTTGGCGTTGGAACTCGGATAGATGAGCCGTCTAATTTGCCAGCAAGTTCTGGTAATACAAGGCCAACAGCTTTAGCAGCACCAGTTGAAGTTGGGATCATAGACATAGCGGCCGCGCGAGCACGATATAGATCGCTGTGCATAGTATCCAATGTTGGCTGATCACCCGTATATGAGTGAATAGTAGTCATATAACCTTTTTCAATGCCAAAGTTGTTATTTAATACCCATGCTAAAGGTGCTAGGCAGTTGGTGGTGCAAGATGCGTTTGATACAATCATATCATCAGCGGTCAACTGATCATGGTTTACGCCGTAAACGATGGTTTTATCAGCGCCAGATGCAGGGGCAGAAACCAATACGCGTTTCGAGCCATTTTCAAGATGTGCAGAAGCTTTTTCTTTTGAGGCAAAAAAGCCTGTGCATTCTAGTGCGATATCCACATCACCCCAAGGCAATTCTTTAGGATCACGAATAGCTGTTACCTTAATAGTACCGCGTCCAACATCAATGCTATCACCATTGACAGTTACAGGATGTGGGAATTTGCCATGAACACTATCATAACGCAACAAATGGGCATTGGTTTCAACTGATCCCAAATCATTAATTGCTACAACTTCGATATCTGTACGGCCGCTTTCAATAATCGCGCGTAATACGTTACGGCCAATACGACCAAATCCATTGATGCCAACTTTAATAGCCATGCTTAATTCTCCAAACATTATATTGTCTGCCCCAAAGGTTAGGAGCGTTCGTTAATTCCACTGTTTGTGTAGAGTGAAATGAACTAAAATTCTACCCTTTAAGGCTATTTTTAAATTTAAAATCGATTTAAGAACAATAAAAAAATACTTTTCATGAATTTTTGTAAATTTATTGCAATAAATTCGATTTTTACAAGAATCATTTCGCTTGCCTAAGCTACTTTTGCCTCCTAATATCACTAAAAAATTAAACAATATTTCTGCTTACTAGGAGGTAAAATGGAAAATTCAACACAATTAAATGACATTCGTGAAGTTGTTGAAAATGATCGTATGCACGTATGGCATCATCTTAACCATCATAAGAAATTTGAGACAATTGATCCTCCTATTATGGTTGAAGGCAAAGGCATTGAAATTTGGGATGCTAATGGTAAGCGTTTCTTAGATGCAGTGTCTGGCGGTGTTTGGACAGTAAACGTGGGCTATGGCCGTACAGAAATTGCGGATGCTGTTCGTGATCAATTGATTAAAATGAATTATTTTGCCGGAACAATTGGTAATGTGCCTGCTGCTAATTTTGCTAAAAAGTTGATTGAAAAAATGCCGGGCATGAGTCGCGTTTATTTCAACAATTCTGGTTCTGAAGCCAATGAAAAAGTTTATAAAATGGTGCGTCAAATTTCGCATCGTAAATATGGCGGTAAGAAATTTAAAATTCTTTATCGTGATCGCGATTACCATGGCACAACCATTGCTAATTTAAGTGCAGGTGGCCATGAGCAACGTAATGCAGAATTTGGCCCTTATACGCCAGGCTTTGTAAAAATCCCGCATTGCTTGGAATATCGTAATCAGTATGACAGCGCTGAAGATTATGGCAAACGTTCTGTTGAAGCTATTGAAGAGATCATTTTGCGTGAAGGTGCTGATACAATTGGCGCTATGGTGCTTGAGCCAATCACCGCTGGTGGTGGTGTTATTACGCCGCCAGAAGGCTATTGGGAAGGGGTTCAAGCGCTTTGTAAAAAATATGATATTCTGCTGCATATTGATGAAGTTGTTTGTGGCCTTGGCCGCACGGGTAAATGGTTTGGCTATCAGCATTATGACATTAAGCCAGATTTTGTAACCATGGCTAAAGGCGTTGCATCGGGCTATGCTGCTATTGCTTGCACAGTGACAACGGAAGAGATTTTTGAATTCTTTAAAGAGGATGAAAGCGATCCGCTAAGCTATTTCCGCGATATTTCGACCTTTGGTGGCTGTACTGCGGGGCCTGTGGCAGCGCTTGAAAATATCCGTATTATTGAAGATGAGGGTCTGGTGGAAAATTGTGCAGCAATGGGAGAGTATCTCTTTGAATTGCTATTGGGCTTGCAGAAAAAGCACGAGGTTATTGGCGATGTGCGCGGTAAAGGATTGTTTGCTGGTATTGAGCTGGTGAAAGATCGTGAAACAAAAGAGCCAGTTGAAGAAAAAGACGTGCAGGCTACCATCGGCCATTGTCTTAATGAAAGCGGTGTAATGATTGGGGCTACTAACCGATCATTACCAGGTTTTAACAACTCTCTACTTTTCAGCCCAGCATTAATCGCGACTAAGGCTAATATTGAAGAGCTTGTAGATGCGGTGGATGCTGCTTTAAGCGAAGTCTTTGGGTAAATTAAAGCATTCAAATTATTGAATAAATTTTAAAAGGCCGTGATTTAATTATCACGGCCTTTTTTGTGTAATTATCAATGTGAACAATTATTTCACAATTTTTTACTTGATCTATACTTTGATATAAAGTATTAACTGCTTTAGGCTAATAAAAATAAACAATAATTGAATCAAATACTGTTAATCTGGATACTAAAGAGTAAGTAATAACAGAAATACAGTTCGTTAAATTCTACAATATTTATCTAATGCCGAAGATAGATTGAATTTAACACGTTGCCGATGGGGATTGGCAACCATTGGGTTTAATTGGGTAAAATGGGGTGTTTCATGACACAAGTAATCAACCACCGTTGGTGGGGGGCAATGCTATTGCCTGCTCTCAGCTTAGTTTTGAGTTTTTATATGATCGTGGGTGCGGATGCATCTATTATCGGTAAAGATGATCGTGATAAAATTTCACTTGATGATGAGAAGGCTGTAGAATTTGCTTTGCGTACGCCAAAGGTGATTTATTGTGGCCAGCGATCAACTACGGGGATTTTGGTGCGCCGTGAAGGTGAAAAATCCGATTATTTGTTATTGAGCGCGCATCATTTGTTCAATGGTAATGGTAAATTTCATCGCTATGACAGCAATGGCGATGGAAAAATTACCAAGTCTGATATGCGCTGCACCATCAATCATCTTCGCAAAGCTGTTGTGGCTTTTAACTTGGTCTATTTAGGCAGTAAATATGGCAAGCTGGCGAAGAAAGCTGAGAAAAATATTTTTGATGGTGATCCTATTAATTTGAAGAGTGCAAAAAGATATCTCACAACAGGTGAAGATGTTTTGATCATCAAATTGAATAAGCAGATTTCACAACAGGTCATGCCACATAATAATAAGCCGCGTGGATATTCTAAATTTCTGCCCACAGGCAATTACAAAATTAAAAACCTAGATCAGAAAAGCAGTAATATTGCGTTCCATTTTGATACGGCTTTTAATGTGATGAAAACAGATAGCTGTAAAGTTCGTCGTTATAATAAGCTTGCGGATCCACGCGTCAGTTTTAAAACCAGTTGTGATGCACGCCCTGGATCATCTAATTCACCCGTTTTTATTGAATATAAGCAAGAACCAGCAATTTGGGGATTAGTGATCAGCGGCATAAATAAACATCAGCCAGAAAATACGAAAGTCAAAAATTGGGTATCTATTAAGACAACTGAATTCTTGGTCAAAGAATATGGTTTAGAGACCATAGCAGCAAACTAATTAACTCAATCAAACCATGCTCGTTAATAAATAACAATAACAATAACAACAACAAAAAAATGGGGCACTATGCTTAAATTTAACCTTTCTTGGACTAAACCTTTGATCCTTGCTGGAGTAGTATTTTGCTTCAGTTCAGCAATGCTTAACATCGCAAATTCAACCATCATTGGGGTAGATGATCGTACGGTTATCTCCATTGATGATAAGCGAGCTGTAGAATTTTCCTTAAGAACGCCAAGGGTTCAATACTGTGGAAATCGTAAAACAACTGGTATTCTAACACGTATCAAAGGTGATAATGCGGATTATTTATTGTTGAGCGCCCAGCATTTATTTAATGGCGTAGGCCACTTCAACCGCTATGATAGTAATAAAGATGGCAGCATCACAAAAGAAGATGAGCGCTGTACTATTGAAGATTTAAATAATGCAATTGTTGCCTTTAATTTGGTTTTAGTTGGCACAAAATATCATGAATTTGGTCGCACGGTTGAACGCGGTATTTTTGATGGAGCGCCAATTAATTTGCAAGATGCGAGCAATTTTTTAGCAACTGGTGAAGATGTGTTAATTGTGAAATTGAAAAAGAAAATTTCAGAGCAAATCATACCACATACCAATAAAAAACGAGGCTATTCTAAATTCTTGCCAGTGGGTAATTATATTGCTCAAAAACTTGATCAAAAGAGCGCAAATATTGCGTTTCATTTGGATACAGCCCACCAAGCAATGAAATCTGAGGGGTGTAAAATACGTTCTTTTAATGTGGATGATGATCCAAGAATTAGTTTTAAATCTAAATGTGACGCTCAGCCAGGTTCGTCAAATTCTCCAATTTTTGTAGAACATGAGAACCAAGCAGCAATTTGGGGTTTAGTTGTAGGTGGAGCGGGGTTCTATCAGAGGGAAGATGCGCCTGTTCAGAATTGGATTTCAGTTAAAAGCACAGAACTTTTGGTCAAAGAATATGGTTTGGAAACCATAAAACTTGATGCGATTGAGTAAATTCACTTAAACGCTACACGCTATAATGATTAAGAATTGCTATGGCTTTTACGTAACCGACAAAGTGTGAACAATTCATCAACATATTTTTTGTTGTAAATATTTGATTTTAATTTAAATATAGATTTAACGAATTATGCTACAAATAAAAAAATGATAATGTTTAGTTTGTAGTTACAGATGTGATCCTTGGGAAAAAAGGGGCAATCACATGTTAGGCCAGAGCTATCTTCTGAGTGGGTACAAGAAGACTGCTCTGGCCTAATATTTTTCAAACCAAAAATTGAGTTCTTTATGCAGAGCGGCTATTTAGATAGTTCTGTTTATTTGGCATTCTTGGTGCATCTGCAATGCCTGGTCGTTCGATACGTTGGCTTGTTCTACCTTCAAAGCGAACACGAAGTCGTGGGGTTTGTTTATCTTGTTGAAGTTGTGGAACATGTTTAGCTGCAGGTTTGAGTTTAGCATTTTGCCATTGTTGTAGTCCTTTAATGCAAACATCTCTATCCAATAGAGTGAATACCTTATTAAAGCGCTTTGCTTTTGTAGGACTTTGATTAAGTTCTGCAAAGATCTGCTTAGCACTAAACAATGCAAAAAGCGGATCTAAGCCTGTTGCTTTAGTGACAATAGCATAGGTATCGCCTGTGCTATCATTTAATATTTTTTTACATTCCGTCGTCGGCAGATCAAGATGACTATGAAGGGTTTCTTCGATTCTGATTGTATCTTTGCTTTCAACAGCCTCCATCATTTCAAAATGAAAGGCTTCCATTTTAGCCCTATCCATCAAGTCTACCTTAGGCAAATCTGCCTTAGGGGTGGTTGGCTTGATTATTGGTTGTTGCAAGCTTGAGTTTAAGCGCCCGCCTTTATTTGCTAAGGATAATAATTCATTTATGGCCTGCTGGCTTGGCTTTGCTGTGGCTTGTGCTGTGTTCGTCGTTTGGCTTTGGCTGATGGCATGCAGCAGATTGTTTTGCTCCTTGGCAAGCGTGATAGCTTGGTTATTGAGCAAGCGTAAGGCTACTATTTTATCACCAGTATTAACTAGGCTGTTAATGTTATCAGAATTTAGATCTGTGCGTGTGGCGATAATACGGTGATGCAAGGGGGTGGTTTTTGCGATCAGCTCTTCTATGTCTTGACTGCTAAAAATAGGTGAAAATGCTAAGACAGGTGCTGCGATAGAGATGTCTGCGAGCGCAAGATAAAAGATACTTAATCTTGGTGCATAGGTTGAATTGGCAAGAGTTGCGGCAATCAATCGTTTTGCTGAGGTGTTGGTGCTAGGAATGAGTGAATAGAATAATTCCCCATATAATGCATGTTCTTTTTCACTAGGGCGTGGGGTTTTGACAAAGCTATCTGTTGCTGCAATTAAAATGTCACCCTGTCTGTTCTGAGAGGGATGTTGCAGAGCTTGATAATATGAACTTGTATCACTATGTGCCACTTTGACCGCCAAGGTTGGTTTCTATTGAAGCCACTTTGGCAGAAAATTCTTAGCAATTGATTAACCATAAAAAACAATGACTAATTTATTTATAGCGTGTAGCATTTAAGTGGATTCACTTAAATGAGTACTATTCGTGCAAATTAAGGAATTTAGTGCGGCGTTTGGAATTCATTCAAACGCATCACGCTCTAGGATATGTTATTGGGAAGGAAGTTTTATGAGCGATACTAACATGCTTGATCTTTATTTTTGGCCAACGCCAAATGGCTGGAAAATAACAATTTTATTAGAAGAGCTTGGTCTTCCCTATAGTCTTAACTATGTAAATATTGGCGCTGGAGAGCAGTTTGAACCTGAGTTTTTAAAGATTTCACCTAATAATAGAATGCCTGCAATCGTAGATCATGAAGGCGTTGATGGTAAGCCTGTTCAGGTGTTTGAATCGGGAGCAATCATGTTGTATTTGGCACGTAAGCATGGGCAGTTTTATGGTGAGAGTGAGCATGAGCGCGTGGAGGTGGAGCAATGGTTGATGTGGCAAATGGGTGGGCTTGGGCCAATGGCGGGTCAAGCGCACCACTTTCGTCAATATGCACCAGAGAAAATACAATATGGTATTGAGCGCTATACCAATGAGGTTAACCGTCTTTATGGGGTGATGAATAGGCGTTTAGCGGATAGAGAATATTTGGCAGGATTTTATTCAATCGCTGATATGGCTTGCATCGGTTGGGTAATACTCTATGAGCGCCAAGGCCAAGATTTAAACGATTTTCCAAACCTTAAAGCCTGGGTTGAGCGCATGAAAGCACGCGCTGCGGTGCGTTACGGTATTGATGTTGGGAAAGACAGACGCAAACAAATGGATCTTGCAAAAGATAAAGATGCTCAATCGGTACTTTTTGGCCAAAAGGCAACATAAGTCACCTATGGCGGTAATTATACACTAAGTGATGTTCTAAAAGCTTAGAATATCACGAGGACGTTGCCATTTCACCTTTGCGGCGCCAAACTCTAGGGATGGTGTGCCAAAGAAATAGCCTTGGAAGCGGTCTGCACCACAATCCACGGCAAATTCAACATCATCATCGCTTTCAATACCTTGAATAACAACAACGGAACCCAATTCTTGGAATAAGCGAATCACACCAGTTGTTAAGCGCTTGAATTGTTTATGGGCTTGACCGCGCTGTAACCAAGAGCGGTGAAATTTAATCACATCTGGCTGAATTTCAAAAATTGTATGATAGTTGGATGATTGAACGCCAAAATTATCAATAGCAATAGAAACACCGATGGATTTTAGATGGGTTACAATGGCTTGGATAACTTCAGGGTCAAGGTCAGGTGTTTCCACTAGCTCAAATACCAATTGATCAGGGCTTACGCCTAATTTTGTTGAACGATCGATGAGCACGTCGAAGGTTGTAAGAGCTGCTTTTGGACTATCGTAGATACTTGGATCAAGGTTAAGATAAAGTTGCTCATCTTGATTACCAAAATTTGAAAAATTATGGATGTGCAAAGCACGGCAGAGTCTATCTACATAAAAGCAATCTTCTAATTCGATATTTTGGAAAAAATCAACTGGATTAACAGACTCGCCGTTTAAGATTGGGCGAATTAAACCTTCATGACCCTGTGATACAAAGCCATCATTGGTATTTTCAAAGATGGGATGAAAGGCGCCATGTAATTCATAATCGCCATATTGAGCATAAAGTTGGCCATATTCGCCACGTACAATTTTTTCCGCTATTTCATCAGTATCTTTTTCAAAGTTGGCCAAATGGGCATTAGTAGTCATTTCTATATCTCCTTAATGCATATGAAGTAACATATACATATATATTATTGCCCTACCCCAGCTTTTCAAAGATGATTTAAATAGAAACTTTTAGACATTATGAAGTTTCTTGAACTTTGCATGTCATCTAGCTTTTATTCTTTATTGTTACATAGTCTAGCGGGTATTTGGCATCAATACAAGTATGTTTATTTTAGATTAAAAAGATTACAATTTCATTAAAATTGAATAAATATATATACTATAATAAATTTTTTGCCATACTTTCCAAACCTTTAAGTGTAAGCGGATACATTTTATTAGTAAAAAGCTGCTCTATCATCTTA
>CAKMZG010000093.1:0-3034 GCA_929200335.1 uncultured Alphaproteobacteria bacterium
AACTACTATGCGTCCTATTGATTTTTCACCCCTATACCGCTCTACGGTTGGCTTTGATCGTCTGTTTAATATGTTAGATGGCATCCATAACAACGACCAAGGGGCAAATTCATATCCACCTTATAACATTGAGCGCACTGGCGAGAACAGCTATCGCATCACCATGGCAGTGGCTGGTTTTAGCGATCAGGACATTGCAATCGAAGCCAAAGAAAGCACATTGTCTATCAAAGGTGAAAAGCCTAGTGAGACTGATCAAAATTATGAGATGCTTTTCCAAGGAATTGCAAATCGCTCCTTTGAGCGTCGCTTTCAATTAGCCGATCATGTCGAAATTAAAAGCGCTGTTTTGGAAAATGGGCTTCTGCACATTAATCTTGCTCGGGAAATCCCTGAAGCATTAAAAGCACGTAGCATTCCAATTTCAACAAATGCTGGAAGTGCTGCAAAAAGCTCTAAACAAATTGAGGCAAAAACTGCCAAGAAATAACCCCTCTCCTTCCTCCCAAGAAGTTATTTCTTAATACTTGCTTCATAGAAAAGGCGCTCTTTCCTCCCAAATTACTGAGGGCGCCTTTTCGCATTTTATTAATCTAACATTCCATATCCCAATTGATCTTAGATATTAAGCATGTCAGATTAAGCCGATGTTTAATGATATAAATTTATTCCTAATTCTATCTGCTCATTTTATAGCCAGTTGCAGCCCAGGTCCTGCAACGCTTACTATTGCTGGCACCTCTATGAGTAAAGGTCGCAGTCATGGCATTGCCATAGCTTGTGGTATCACCCTTGGGTCAATTTTATGGTCGGTTTCTGCGGCTCTAGGCCTTAGTGCTATCATGCATTCAAATGCATGGATTATGGAAATTGTACGTTATATAGGCGCTGGATATTTGCTATATCTGGCTTATAAATCAGCACACTCAGCCATTAATCCCTCTCAAATTCAGCCTGAAATCAAAGGGGTTTCCACCCATAAAGCAGCTTTTTTCAAAGGGCTAATGCTGCATATCACAAATCCAAAGGCGGTTTTATTCTTTGGTGCGCTTTATTCCATTGGTTTGCCCACTGGCACCCCTATAAGCACGCTGTTTGTGATCATCGGATTATTAGCATTCCAAGCCTTTATACTCTTTAATGGGCTCGCACTTCTGTTTTCCAGCAAACCCATGGTGGCGGGCTATTTAAAATACAAACGCTATTTTGAAACCGCATTTGCATTGGCCTTTGGCGCAGCAGCCTTTAAAGTTTTCACCAGTAAGATATAGCACTAAAAAAGCCCTTCATCTTTTCCGATAAGGGGCTTTAAAATTTACACCACCATTAGCAACTTTTTAGGCGCAGAACGTGCGGCGGTATAAATAATACCGCAAACATTGCACAACGCCGTAAAACCAAAGAAACAAGCTTAAAAATTTAAACGCGGCGTTCCACCATCATTTTTTTGACCTCTGCGATCGCTTTTGCTGGGTTCAAGCCTTTCGGACAAGCCTGCGCACAGTTCATAATGGTATGGCAACGGTAAAGACGGAATGGATCTTCTAGATTATCCAAACGCTCACCTGTTGCCTCATCGCGGCTATCAATTAACCAGCGGTAAGCTTGTAGAAGTGCTGCAGGGCCTAGGTAACGGTCGCCATTCCACCAATAAGATGGGCAAGAGGTTGAACAACAAGCGCAAAGAATGCACTCATAAAGGCCGTCAAGTTTTTCGCGGTCTTCATGAGATTGCTTCCACTCTTTTTCTGGCTCAGGTGTAACCGTTTTCAAATATGGTTCAATTGAACGATGCTGCGCATAAAAATGCGTCAAATCAGGCACCAAATCTTTTACCACTGGTAGATGTGGCAAAGGATAAATCTTAATCGCACCAGAAACCTCGTCCATACCCTTAGTACAGGCAAGCGTGTTTGTGCCATCAATGTTCATAGCGCATGAGCCACAAATGCCTTCGCGGCAAGAACGGCGAAAAGTCAAAGTTGGGTCAACATTGTTTTTAATCCAAAGCAGACCATCCAAAACCATGGGGCCACAATCTTCGGTATTGACTGTATAGGTGTCAACGCGTGGGTTCTCGCCATCGGCTGGATCCCAACGGTAAATCTTATATTCACGAGCCTTAACTGTGCCGTCAACTTTTGTCCAAGTTTTGCCTTCGCTAATTTTGGAGTTTTTGGGGAGTGTAAGTTCTACCATTGTTTCTCTCTCTTAAACCAAATGCTTTAATTCAGGTTTTGGCACTCAAATTCAAGCGCCTCAATATAATCATTAATCTCACTAGCGGCTTTAAAAATCTCAGTTACCTCACGCGTACCACCGCGATGCTCTTGATTGTAATAATGGGCTATCACTCGCTCAAGATCACGGAAAACCGAAATTTTACCACTTCCTACTTCACTAAAAACTCGGTTCTTTTTTGGATTAAGGCCAAGCTTTTGTTCTGCATTCTTTAATGCCCACTGGGCAGCTATGGCTTTGGCTTGTTCCTGATCACTTTGGAACTGCTTCATCACCATAGCTAATTCATCTTCATCTACTGGATCACGCCATGACAACGCTTCCAATATAGCAACTAGATCCGTAGGGATCTTAAAAATTTCAACGATGGACTGCCACAGCCCACCACCAAGAACCTTTGTTGCATCATCCTCATAACGCGCAATATCAAGCGCTGTTTTGACGATTTTCAAACCACTGACAATTTGTGTAGGAACTGCCATAAGCCTACCTTAGTACACGCGTGCTTTTGGTTTAATATAACTAATCTCATCGCTCAAAGTATAATTATGAACAGGACGATCACCCAATTTAACGGTCTTCTTATCACCATCTACATAGACAAGGCTATGCTTCATCCATGATTTGTCATTACGTTTCGGGAAATCCTCACGGGCATGAGCGCCACGGCTTTCCTTACGCGCATGAGCACTATCCATTGTTGCAACAGCTTGAATGATAAGATTATCATATTCCATAGTTTCCATAAGATCAGTGTTCCACACCAAACCACGGTCATAGGTTTTAACATTCG
>CAKMZG010000093.1:3044-9651 GCA_929200335.1 uncultured Alphaproteobacteria bacterium
TTACCATCACGGAATACTGCACAATTGCTTTGCATGGTTTTTTGCATAGACAAACGCAACTCGGCCGTCGAAACATCACCATCTGCAAAACGGAAACGATCAAGGCGAGACACAGCCAATTCACCCGCACCTTTAGGCAATGGCGCATGAGATTGATTAGGCTTAACAGTTTCACGACAACGAAGACCAGCAGCACGGCCAAATACAACCAAATCAATCAATGAGTTTGAACCCAAGCGGTTGGCGCCATGAACAGACACACATGCAGCCTCACCAATAGCCATAAGGCCTGGCACAACAGCATCAGCATTGCGGCCTTTTTTGTTCAAAACTTCGCCGTGATAATTGGTCGGAATACCGCCCATATTATAGTGAACTGTTGGAATTACCGGAATTGGTTCTTTAGTCACATCAACGCCAGCAAAGATACGTGCTGATTCAGAAATACCCGGCAAGCGTTCTGCAAGCAAAGCAGGATCAAGATGATCAAGATGAAGATAAATATGATCTTTTTCTTTACCCACACCACGGCCTTCACGAATTTCCATGGTCATTGCACGAGACACCACATCACGAGATGCAAGATCCTTTGCTGATGGCGCATAGCGCTCCATGAACCGCTCACCCTCAGAGTTAATCAAAATACCGCCCTCGCCACGAGAGCCCTCAGTAATCAAACAACCTGCGCCATAGATGCCTGTTGGATGGAATTGTACAAATTCCATATCTTGTAGCGGAAGCCCTGCACGCAATACCATCGCATTACCATCACCCGTACATGTATGGGCTGATGTTGCGGAGAAATATGCGCGGCCATAGCCACCGGTTGCCAAAATAGTTTTGTGAGCGCGGAAACGGTGCAACGAGCCATCTTCTAAACAAAGCGCTACAATGCCGCGACACTCGCCATCTTCCATAATTAAATCAATGGCAAAATATTCAATGAAAAACTCAGCATCATGACGCAGAGATTGACCATAAAGCGTATGCAGCATGGCATGGCCTGTTCTATCAGCTGCCGCACAAGTACGTTGAGCCGCAGGGCCTTCACCAAATTCTGTTGTCATGCCGCCAAATGGACGTTGGTAAATCTTACCATCTTCAGTACGAGAAAATGGTACGCCATAATGCTCCATCTCATAAACCGCTTTTGGCGCTTCGCGACATAGATATTCAATCGCGTCTTGGTCACCCAACCAATCGGAGCCTTTAACCGTGTCATACATATGCCACTGCCATTTATCTTCACCCATATT
The DNA here is from genome assembly GCA_929200335.1 of uncultured Alphaproteobacteria bacterium. Taxonomy (GTDB): domain Bacteria; phylum Pseudomonadota; class Alphaproteobacteria; order Rhizobiales; family Rhizobiaceae; genus CAKMZG01. The sequence goes on from CAKMZG010000093.1 coordinate 4,301, forward strand.
ACCAAGAGATGCCGCAACACCCCCTTGAGCAGCAACCGTATGAGAACGAGTTGGGAAAACTTTGGTCACGCAAGCGGTTTTCAAACCAGCTTCTGCGGCACCCAATGTAGCGCGAAGTCCCGCACCACCTGCACCAACAACAACCACGTCAAAAGTGTGGTCGGTAAATTCATAATCTTTTGTGCCAATAGCAGTTTGTGGCGCAGCTTTCTTAGCAGGAGCTGCCTTCTTAGCAGCTGCTTTTTTTGCAGGCGCTTTTTTAGCTGTCGCTTTTTTAGTAAGTGTAGCCTTAGATGTAGTTTTGGCTGGAGCTTTCTTTGTAGCGGCCTTAGCTGAAGCAGTCTTAGTCGCTGTAGCTTTTTTGACCGTTTTAGCTTTTGTTGCTGTCGCTTTAGCTGGAGCTTTTTTAGCTGTCGCTTTAACAGAGGTTACTTTACTTGCCGCCGCGGTTGTTTTCTTTGCCGCTGCTTTCTTCACTGTAGTTTTCGTAGCTCCAGCAGTTTTAGCAGCCGCCTTTTTCGCAGGCGCTTTTGTTGCTGCTGCTTTAACAGGCGTTTTTTTTACGGCTTTTTTAGGCGCAGCCTTAGCTGGGGTAGCCTTCTTTGCTGACGCAACCTTTTTAGATGCTGCCTTTTTTGCAGCGGGTTTTGTTTTAGCTTTTGTCTTAGTTACAGCTTTTACCATTGAGGTTAGCCTCCGAACGCAAGTTTAAGAATTGAAAAAACAGACACCAATGCAATGGCTGAAACACAAAATATATTAGCAATCAGGCAAAACATTTTTTTGCCTTCGCTATGAACATAGTCTTCAATAACCGTTTGCATACCAAGCTTCATATGGAAAAGGCCAGAGCCGATTAAAGCCAGCAACAAAATAGCAATACATGGGTGAGACAATAGTTCTTTAGCCTCACCATAAGATGAACCAGCTAAGCTAATGACCAACCATGCAAAGAAAATCATCAAAGGAAGATTAGCGATTGCCGTTAAACGTTGACGCCAAAAATGTTGGGTGCCGTCTTTAGCAGAACCCATGCCACGAACACGGGAAAGAGGGGTGCGCATATCACTCATCATAATCTCCTACAGGCTGTTATAGCCAAGAACCCACAACATAACAGTTATGAGTACTGACAAAATGAAAATCATATAGGCAAGATTTGTCGTGAAATCTTTTTCAAGCCCACGCCCTGTATCTTGTACCAAGTGGCGAATGCCGCCCAAAGCATGAAAAACTAAAGCCCAAGTAAATCCAAATAGGATTAAACGGCCAAACCATGAACTCATAAATTCCATGAAACAATCATAATGCACTTGCCCCATTGCTGCCGAAAGCAACCATGCAGCCAGCAACAAAGTACCTGCATAAAGCGCAACACCTGTTATACGATGCATTATAGATGATATCATGGTTGGGATGGGTTTATAAATGCTGAGATGCGGCGACATTGGTCGCTGTGAATTTTGGGTTCGTTTATCTTTAAGGTTAGAACTCAATGTCTCTTCCTTTATAATTTTTAAGAAATCCTGCCATAGATTTCGCCATAAACACTTCTATAAATTTAGAAGGGCAATATGTTACTGCCATAGATTTGTTGTCAACATAGCCAGATTAACGCAAGTTGCAACAATAAAAATGTCGCGATACTTAATTTTTCAGCAAGCAATTGCTTGAATTTGACATTGAGCAGCAATTATTTGGCAAAAAATTTAAGCGACCAATTTAAAGCCCAAGGCGTTGGCGTCCAAAGTCCAATTTTGATGCCTGCCGCCCTTAGCCCATGATTGACCCACTGGTTGCAACTGAATGTGATATTGTAATCACCCTTTGCTTGATAAAACAAATCTTGACCAGCCAAATGGGTATCTTGCAACAATTGTGGTTTTTTATGCCTCATAACAAAACTGGCTTTCATATAATCGACAAGCTTTTCCAGTTGCTGATTTGTGAGATAAATCTCCAAGCCACCATGGCCACCATGGCCATCATAAAACGCACCATAAGCACCAAGTCTTATTACCGCATCATCTCCAAATATCGCCTTATAAATAATGTTTGGCGTAACATCACTTAACTGGGCAACATTGGTATAAAAATCTCGCGACCCCCACCCAACACCAAGCCATTTTAGATTTGGATTTTCCATATTTAATTTTGCAGAATTTAAAAACGCCAATTTTTCTCGAACCCTTGGCGTTGCTGGCAAAAAAACATCGGTATGAATGGGGCTGGATAAAAGAATAATTTTTATGCGCGTATTTTCATCTTCATCAAAACCTTTAACAGTTGATACAGGAATAAAAGCCCCGATTGTTGAAAGGCACAAATACCCAAGGGGTAAAAGCAAAAATATAAAGCCAATGATAAGAAATGATTTAGTGATAAGTTTCATGGCATTAAATGGCTCAATTACGGCAATATGATTTAGCGCACTAAAAAATTTAGGCTCTAAAATGCGGCTATAGCGCATTACAGATTTTAAATATGGCCTTAATGAGGTTTAATGAAACTTTATGAATATAGCCGCTGAGATTTGATCTCGCCAATTTGTAGCTTATTGCTATCAAGAGTGTTTGTGCGCCCACTCTCACCGTATTGCACTAATTTGTTGCGCAGAGTACGCACAGATATGCCCAAAATATCAGCCGCATTGGTACGATTGCCACCACATGAAACCAAGGTTTCTAAAATCAATTCACGTTCCACATCCGCCAATGAGCGTCCGAGGTTTACATTGTTTGTACGTTTACGCGATTGTTTTGGCTCCATATGTGCAACACGGTTTCCAACCATATTCTCTAAACCTAACCAAACATCAGAGCTTGCTGGCTTGCCAATTAATCCTTCTTCTACAAAGGCATCATAATAAGGCTTTAAGGGATAAACGGGGCACTCAATAGTAGCCTGCTTTAAAGACTGCGATAGTAATTGCAAATTACTGTTTTCGCTGGCTAAAATTAATCCTATATCATCATGTCGCTGCAATTGTTGTATTGCAACCTTAACGCTGCCTGCCACAACCACACGCTCCAACCTGATCCATTCAGGCACGGCTATAGCTTGTTGATAATCCATATTTTTTGAAGTTTTGTCGACATGTTTTTGTTCATCAAAAAATAGAATTTTCATCAAATAACCCGCTCAATATTAGTGATACTTTTGAAGCCGCCCATTATCTAAATAGACGGCCTGTAAATTCACTTTATCTCAACATGGTAAATCGCTGGTTAATGAAATAATCTTTTTTAAGAAAATATAATTGCTCCGCTAAATTACTGGAGGTCATAAAATAAATACGGAGCAATCAAATGCCGATATTAATGACGATATTGCTGTATGCGCGTTGTGCGAAGCCCTGCGAGACCATCGCGATCAATGCTGGCTTGCCATGCTAAAAATTCTTCAACTGTTAAACAGTATTTTTGGCAGGCCTCATCTAGGCTCAACAAACCACCACGTACTGCTGCAACCACTTCCGCCTTACGACGGATAACCCAACGCTTCGTTGTCTCTGGTGGTAAATCAGCCACGGTTAGCGGGCTGCCATCTGGACCAATTACATATTTTACTCTTGATCTTAATTGTTCGCTCATGTTTCTCTCTACTCAATACTAAAAATTAGGTGATACTAATTACACGCAGCACCTATAAACACTACTCCACTATAACGCCTTGGTTTTAAGATTTGCCTAAAGCCCTAGAAACCAATTGGTAAGATTTAAAATCAAATTTTCGCAGAATTCTGCCATTTTTGTATGGTTAACAAAGGGTAAGCGGAAAATTTTGCCTATCCAATTGAGAAATTGGGTTAAGATTCTAGCTACCAGATCTTGTTATGAACTCTTAAAAATGCCATATGCACGACAGATCGCAAGGATAGAAACAGAGCGCCCATGTTAAACTCATTAGACATTAATAAAAAACCAGAAGATACCCGCGTGGTGGTTGCCATGTCGGGCGGTGTAGATTCATCAGTTGTGGCCGCTATTTTAAAACAACAGGGCTATGAGGTTATCGGCATTACCCTTCAGCTCTATGATCACGGTGCCGCCATTGAGAAAAAAGGCGCATGTTGTGCAGGACAAGACATAGAAGATGCCCGCCGCGTGGCAGATAAAATCGGCATCCCCTATTATGTCTTAGATTATGAGAAAAAATTCCGTGAGCAAGTGATTAATCCTTTTACCGAGAGTTATATTGAAGGCGAAACCCCTATTCCATGTGTGGCTTGCAATCAGACGGTGAAATTTTCTGACCTGCTTGCCACCGCAAAAGATTTGGGCGCAGATTGTCTCGCCACTGGCCATTATATTGAAAGCCGCTTAATCGATGAAGCAACAAGACGTCGCGGCCTCTATCGCCCGATTGACCATAGCCGCGATCAAAGCTATTTCCTTTTTGCTACAACCCAAGAGCAAATTGACTATCTTCGCTTTCCACTGGGCGGGTTGCCAAAATCCAAAACCCGCGAAATTGCTAGGGAGATGGCACTTGTAGTTGCAGAGAAAAGCGATAGCCAAGACATTTGCTTTGTTCCTCAAGGCAAATATTCTGACATTATTGCAAAGTTACGTCCAGAGGCTGCCGTACACGGCGAGATTATAAAACTCGATGGCACTAAACTTGGTACCCATGAGGGCATATTCAATTTTACAATAGGCCAGCGCCGTGGCTTAGGCATTGCTCAAGGTGACCCTTTGTATGTGGTCGAATTAGACAGTAAAAATGCCCGCGTTATTGTTGGCTCCCGTGAAGATTTAGCCACACACAAGGTGATTTTACGCGATGTGAATTGGCTTGGTGATGGCGCAATCGAAGACATACCAGAAACTGGCCTTGATATATTTGTTAAAGTGCGTTCAACCCGCCCACCCATTGCAGCCATTCTAAAGTTGGAAGACGGTTCGCCTACGATTACCCTATCAGAGGGTGAGCATGGGGTAGCCAATGGCCAGGCTTGCGTATTCTATCAAGATGAAAGCGAACAAACCCGCGTTTTAGGCGGCGGTTGGATTACTAAGTCTGAACGCTCTGATGCGACAGAGGCAGCACTTATCACCTTATCCGAACAGCCATTTCAACATGCAGCATCATAAAATTGGTGAATAGCAGAAAAATTTTCAAAAACTGAAAACTATATGCTTGACAGTAAGGCCTTTGGCTCTTTATATGCGCACAGCTTTTGGCGTGTTCGTTGAAAGTTACATTAAAAGCTTTATGAATAATGTGGCTTTTTTACCTGATTGATAAATATGCAGTTAAGGCTAAAAAGAACCATCATATGCAAGCTTTTGGATGGCGGGGTAGCTCAGCTGGTTAGAGCAGCGGAATCATAATCCGCGTGTCGGGGG
>CAKMZG010000094.1 GCA_929200335.1 uncultured Alphaproteobacteria bacterium
CGATAGGATAAAACTTTATTGCGATAATGTGTAGAATAGGTCATAAAATATATATTATCAATTTATAACGCTTTACCTATATAATCAAGGTTCAATTGTTGAGGCACAGATTGGCCATTATAAAAAATCATCGGGGCAGCATTAAAATCTAAGGAATTTACAAATCAAAAAATAGAAAATTAAATTTCAATCAAGGCACTCAATCATATGAATACCCTTGGACGAGCATGCTATGAGCTCACTAAATAAATTTATGGAAAGGGCAGATTCCAGCTAAAATCATATCCGTGAAACAAAGTTGATATAAACTTAATTTCCAGAGCTTTCCATTTTACGTGTATTTAATACCTCCTCAAGCCAACCTAATTCCATTTGTGGAACAGAGGATAATAATAGATCCGTATAATCATCAAATGGTGGAGATAGAACTTGTGATTTTAATCCATAGCGTTGAAGTTTTCCTTTATACATAACCGCAATTGAATCCGCGATGGCTTTAACGGTTGCAAGGTCATGGGTTATAAAAATATATGCTAGTCCCTTTTCAGCTTGCAACTTTAATAGTAATTTTAAAATGCCATCGGCTACTAAAGGATCTAATGCTGAAGTAACTTCATCACAAATGATGAGTTTTGGATCTGCAGCAAGCGCGCGGGCTATACATATTCGTTGCTTTTGACCTCCAGAAAGCTCTGCTGGATAACGGTTAATGAAACCAGTCCCCATCTCTATTTGATCGAGTAATTCTTGAACACGTTTTGCTTTTGCCTCACCTTTTAGCCCAAAATAAAATTCTAGAGGTCGCCCAATAATTGTTCCAACGGTCTGGCGCGGATTCATAGCCACATCAGCCATTTGATAAATCATTTGTAATTCACGTAGATCTTCTTTTGTGCGGCCTTGTAAATCAGATGATAATGCGCGTCCATTGAAATGGATGCTACCTTCCCGAGCCGGTAACAGACCCGTTAATACACGAGCAAGCGTAGATTTTCCCGAGCCACTTTCACCAACCACCGCAAGTGTTTGCCCAGCAGAAATTGAAACACTGATATCGTGCAATATATCAAAATGTATGCGCTTATAACGCGCCGTTATATTTTTTGCTTCTAATATGGGCATTTCATCTGCTGCTTTTTCTTGATGATTTATAGATCTAACATTTACTAAATCCCGTGTATAATTTTCTTTTGGATTATTGATAATTTGATTAACCGTACCATATTCAATAGTTTTACCATGACGAAGCACCATAATATTGTCTGATACTTGCGCCACCACTGCAAGATCATGTGTAATATAAATTGCAGCAACATTTGTTTCTTTGATAGCTCTCTTAATTGCCGCTAAGACATCAATTTGAGTGGTTACATCAAGCGCAGTTGTTGGTTCATCAAAGATGATTAAATCTGGTTTTGGACAAAGTGCCATAGCCGTCATTACGCGTTGTAATTGCCCCCCCGATACTTGATGAGGATAACGATCACCAATATGTTCTGGATCTGGCAAACCCAATTGAGAAAAGAGGGATATCGCATAAGATTCCGCTTCACCTTTGCTCATTAAATCATGTTCTAAGGACGTTTCTATCACTTGATCCATTAATTTTTTAGAAGGGTTAAAAGCTGCTGCTGCTGATTGGGCAACATAGGTGACAATCCTACCACGTATCCGATTCAAATTGGACTGGTCGTTAAGAATATCCTGGCCATTCACATAAATTTCACCATCAGAAATATCTACACCACCTCGCCCATAGGCCATGGCAGCCAAACCTATGGTTGATTTACCTGCGCCACTTTCACCGATAAGGCCAAGTACTTTACCTTTTTCTATTTGATAGGAAACATCATCAACGATCAATATGTCTTCAGACGCCATATTGGGATGATGAACCGTAGCTTTGATGTGCAAATTTTTTATATCAACAACCTTAGTCATCAACGTCCCCCTTTTATACTTGTTGTGCGATTTAGAATCCAATCGGCAACAAGGTTGATGGATATAGCAAGGCTGGCAATTGCAAGTGCTGGCCAAAGAGCAGCACCTATACCATAGATAATGCCATCTTTGTTTTCTTTAACAATTAAGCCCCATTCGGCATTGGGTGGTTGCACACCCAATCCAAGAAAAGATAGCGTTGATATCATCAAGACCATAAAGATGAAACGCAAACCCATTTCAGCGACCAATGGCGAGAGTGCATTTGGTAAAAGTTCTCTAAATATAATCCATAGCTTGCCTTCACCTCGAAGTTTTGCTGCCTCAACATAATCCATAACGTTAATATCAGTTGCAACTGCACGGGATAAACGATAAACGCGGGTGGCATCCAACAAACCCATTAAAAGAATTAAAACTGGCAAGGTTACTGGCACAACAGAAAGCACAACTAAAGCAAAAATTAATGATGGGATTGACATGATTAAATCTACAAAACGGGAAAGCGCTTGATCTATAAGCCCACCAAAGACAGATGCAGTAAAACCTAGAATTGATCCCGTGATAAAACTGACAGCTGTTGCAACTGTTGCAACAAAGATGGTGGTTCTTGCGCCATAGATCATACGGGTTAAGAGATCACGGCCAATATTATCAGTTCCAAACCAATGGGTAGACGACATTGGCTCCCAAACCTCACCCACAACCTCAGCCATACCATAGGGCGCTAGCCAAGGTGCAAAGAGTGCTACAAAAAAATACAAGCCAGTTATAAATAAGCCAATTGCGGCTGAAAGCGGTATTTGTTTCATTTTGAATGCCTCAATCTAGGATTAGTTACTATAGAAAGCACATCTGCCAATATGTTTAAACCAATATAGATGGCTGCAAAAATAATACCCACAGCCTGCACAACGGGCAGATCGCGTTTGGCAACATGATCAACGAGATATGTACCAAGTCCGGGGTAAATAAAGACAACCTCAACAACGACTACACCAACGATTAAATAAGCCAAATTCAGCATAATGACATTGATAATAGGAGAAAGCGCATTGGGCATGGCATGTCTCATAATAATTTTAAACCGACCAATCCCCTTAAGTTCAGCAGTCTCAATATAGGCTGATTGCATAACATTTAAAATTGCAGCCCTCGTCATTCGCATCATATGTGCTAAAATCACAAGAACGAGAACCATGATTGGAATAGCAATGGTATAGATTTTCTGTCCAAAACTCATACTAGAATTTAAAGTAGCAATGGTTGGAAACCAACCAAGCTTTACGCCAAAAATGTATATTAAAACATAGGCTAAAAGAAATTCAGGAATGGAAATAGACGAAAGAGTAAATGCAGAGATTAATTTATCTGGCCAACGATCTCTAAACCTTACTGCAATTAATCCTAATAATACCGCGAGCGGTACAGCTATAATTGCCGCCCAAAAAGCCAAAAATAAAGTATTGCTTAAGCGACTGCCCAATGCTTCAGCAATGGGTCTTCCATTGGTCAATGCATTACCAAGATCCCCGTGGAATAAGCCGTTAAGCCATTGGAAATAACGCGTCAATGGTGGTTGATCTAAGCCCATGGCAGCACGAAGATTTGCTAAAGATTCAGGTGTTGCAGATTGACCCAAGATGGTTTGAGCCACATCGCCTGGAAGGGCCAAAGTTCCTAAAAATATAAGTATAGATACAAAAAATAGAAGCAGTAAGCCCAGCGCTATGCGCTGAGCTACCAGTTTAAGAATAGCAGACATTTATGCAGTAATCCATGTTCGAGAGGTTGCTAGAAGATCCATAAGGTCAAAGCCTTTTGTTTCTTTATAGCCGCCAATTTTATCGGAAATGCCACTTACGAAATCATTAAACATTGGACTAATTAAGCCGCCTTCATTTTGCAAAATACTATTTGCATCTGCATACATGACGCGACGTTTATCTTGATTCAACTCACCGCGAGCAGCAATGATAAGTTGGTCAAATTTTTCATTTTTAAAACGCGTATCATTCCAATCAGCCGTTGAAAGATAGGCCGTTGAAAGCATTTGATCTTGTACAGGACGACCAGCCCAATAACTGGTACAGAAGGGTTTTTTATTCCAAACATCTGACCAATAACCATCATTAGGTTCACGCTTAATCTCTAATTGTATGCCAGCAGCTGCTGCTGATTGTTGAAAAAGCTGTGCGGCATCGGGTGCGCTTGGGAATGAATTATCAGATGTACGAAGTAAAACAGCGCCATCATGTCCGGAAGCTTTGAAATGGAAAGCTGCTTTTTCTGGATCATATTCTCGTTGTTCTACTTCTGTAAACAAGGGGTAACTTGAGTTGATGCAAGTATCATTTCCTACTGAACCATAGCCAAAGAGAATTTTATCCACCATTTCTTGACGATTAATCGCATATTTTAGTGCCATGCGAAGATCATTATTATCAAAGGGTGCAGTATCGCAATGCATAATAAAAACATAATGCCCTGGCCCTGAACGTTTTGAAATTTTAATACCAGGAACCTTAGACATCAAACCTGCCACTTTAGGCGGCACCCTAGTTATCATGTGGACTTGACCCGATTGTAATGCTGAGGTGCGCGCTGTATCGTCATTTAAAACAATAATTTCTACTGTTTCGGCATAACCATATTCATTCCAATAGTTTGGATTTTTCTCTGCACTAACTCTAACACCTGGCTCAACATCTTTTAAAATATATGGCCCTGTGCCAATTGCAGCCGCTGGATTATCTTTACCGCCATTAGGTTGAATTAAGAGATGAAAATCAGTCATGAGATAAGGAAAATCAGCATTTGGATTTTTAAGCTCAACGATAACCGTTCCAGATTCAGCACGCATGCTGGCAATATCTTTTAAAATACCCAACGCCCCTGATTTTGAATCTTCACCTGCATGACGTTCAAGTGTCGCAAGTACATCTTCAGCTTCTAAGGATTTGCCATTTGAAAAATTTACACCTTTGCGAATTTTAAATGTCCAAGTTTTAGCATCTGGACTGGACGAAATTTCTTCAGCCAAGACATATTCAAGATCGCCTTCGCTGGTAAGGTTAACTAAGCGCTCACCCCATAGAAAGGAAATAAGTCCCATTGTGTTATTTGTAGAAAGTGCAGGATCTAGTGAATCGGTTGTTGAACCTCCATCAACCCCCACACGAATGGTACCCCCTTTAACAGGCCCCTGTGCATGGGCGGCACTCGTAATTAAAGAGCTAGCAAGAACTGTCGTTAAACCTAATGCACCAGCACGTCCCATAAATTGTCTACGATCCAGACGACCTTTGATCACTTGAGTTGCTAAATATTCTAATTCTTTTGTCATGTTTTCCTCCTAATTTATAGATATATTAAAACAATAAAATTCTTATTTTTCAAATCAATTTTAAAATTTTCATTCATTTTTATCATTTACCAACTTTACCAGCATCATTTGGAATATCTATATTTGCATGATAAGCAGCAAATTGATTTAACGCTTCCATAATTTGTTTTGGAGCACCTCCAACTTTTCGAGTTTTGGCATCTACATAAAGTAACATATGCTCGCCACTGGCAGCACAAGAACCATTTTCAGTATAAACGCGCTGATAGACATGTAGCCGTTTATCATCAAATGCCATTATTCTGGCCTCAATATGATATTCTTCTCCAAGTTTCATTTCAGATAAATAATTGACATGATTTTCAACGGTAAAATAACTGCCACCTTGTGATAAATCACTTAAATCTAATCCTGCCATAATCAATAATTCATCAACACCATCGGCTAAAATTTGACCATAACGATATTCTGTCATATGACCATTATAATCAATCCATGAGGGTAATACTCGGCCTTTTCCTGTAGTGATTTTTTTGTTTTCAATTGAGCCAATTTTGGCATGAAGTTTTTGTTCATGTTGCGCTATAACTTTACCAGCTCCCCAATTTTGTGCCTTAAGATGTCGCATAAAACCAATGAGGTTACTATCGCGCTGACGCTCTAATTCGCGAATGGACAGACTACCTGATTGGGCATCTGATTGTTCAGCTATGAGATTGACAAGTGCATCGTCAAATTCTGGAACATCCATAAGTTTCGTCCATGGCAGGCTCAAACAAGGGCCAAATTGTGCCATAAAATGTTTCATGCCAGCCTCACCACCAGCAATTCGATATGTTTCAAAAAGTCCCATTTGAGCCCAGCGCAAACCAAAGCCCATCCTTATGCTTTCATCAATTTCTTCGGTTGTGGCTATACCATCTTTAACCAGCCAAAGCGCCTCACGCCATACGGCTTCTAAGAGTCGATCCGCAATATGGGCATCAATTTCTTTACGGATATTAAGTGCAAACATCCCTATGCTTTCTAAAATTAATCCAGAGTCTTGCGGTGCGCCAACCAATTCCACCAAAGGTAGCAAATAGACTGGATTAAAAGGATGAGCAACAAATGCACGGGTGCCATTTTGATTAATTTCACTGGGTTTAAACCCAGAAGTTGAAGAGCCTATAAAGGCTGTTTTAGGTGCAAAATTATTAATTTCTTCATGCACTTTTAATTTTAAATCAAGTCGCTCAGGCACGCTTTCTTGCACCCAATCTGCATTTTCAACACATGTGGCAATGGAATTTTTAAAGCTCAACTTACCCTCATTGGGTAAGGCTTTGTCATAAAGATGTGGCAAAGCTTGTCTAGCATTACTTAAAACCTCGCCAATCTTGCGCTCAGCTTCTGGATCCAAATCAAAAATATCCACATCCCAGCCATTGAGTAAAAACCGTGCTGCCCAGCCGCCACCAATGACGCCGCCACCAATAATTGCAGCTTTCATTTTATACCATCCTTTCTGTATGGCCATCGATTGCTAAAATTTGACCTGTTATTTTTGATGCCTTTGATGAGGCAATGAATAAAGCCATATCTGCCACATCATCAGCAGATACCCAATTGCGTAGGCTCACCCCTTGGGCATATAAATTACGGATATCCTCTGAGGTTTTTCCAACAGCTTCAGCTTCAGCTTCTACCACACGTTCCATGCGTTCACCTTCAACTGCACCGGGCGCAAGGGCATTTACTCGAATACCAATGGATCCAAGTTCCATTGCTAAAGTTTTAGTTAAACCAACCAATCCCCATTTTGCTGTCACATAGGGACTGCGAAAAGGCACACCATGCAGACCAGATGTTGAACTGATAATTAATATTACCCCTTTAGAATTTTGTCGCATGGCTTTTATGGCAAATTTACATGCTAGAAATACACCACATAAATTTATTTCAATACAAGACTTCCATGATTGATAATCAAGCGTATCGATGGAACCAGCAGGCCCTGCTGTGCCTGCATTAGCACAAAGGACATCAATTTTATTATCCCATTCATTTGAAACTTCGGCAAAAAAATTCTCCATTTGCTGCTCATCGGTTACATTGCAAAAAGAAGCAATCCAATCAGGGTGCTCTGCTTTAACCTTTTGAACAAAATTTTCATTCAAATCACAAATGGCAATTTTGTCACCACGTTCAGCAAAACGTTGTGCCATCCTATAACCAATGCCTGATGCACCGCCCGTTATGATGATGTTTTGCGACATTTTAATTATGCTATCCTTTTTGTAAGATTAAGCTTCTTACGCACTTCATCCGGCCCAATGACTCGCGCTCCTATATTTTCAATAATCAATTTTGCCCGTGCTACCAATTGTTCATTGGTTGCCAGCACACCTTTTTCAAGCCATAGATTATCTTCTAAGCCAACCCGCACATTGCCACCGGCAAGAATGGCTGCTGCAACATATGCCATTTGATTTCGTCCAATTGAAAAGGCTGAAAAATTCCAATCCTGTGGCACGTTATTAACCATGGCCATGAAAGTATTCAAATCATCTGGCGCACCCCAAGGCACCCCCATACATAATTGCACAAGTGCCGGGCTTTTTAGCGTACCTTCTTCTACTAATTGTTTTGCGAACCATAGATGTCCAGTATCAAATGCCTCTATCTCAGGCTTAACACCAAGCTCCTCCATCATAGCTCCCATAGCCCTTAACATGCCCGGAGTATTAGTCATCACATAATCAGCTTCAGCAAAATTCATAGTGCCACAATCAAGCGTACATATTTCAGGGAGACACTCAGCAATATGAGCCATGCGCTCACTAGCCCCAACCATATCAGTACCTTTTTCATTAAGCGGTAAAGGATTTTCTGTTGAACCAAAGACCATATCACCACCCATGCCTGCAGTTAAATTTAAAACCACATCGGTATCAGATTGTCTTATTAGGTCTGTGACCTGTTTATAATATTCAAGCTTTCTTGAGGGTGCCCCCGTATCAGGATCACGCACATGACAATGCACAATCGCAGCGCCTGCTTGAGCCGCAGCAATTGCACTATTTGCAATTTGTTCAGGTGAGCGGGGCACATGGGGGGATCTGTCTTGAGTGCCACCTGATCCTGTTATTGCAGCTGTGATGAAAACTTCATTATTCATTGTTAATGGCATTTATTTTCCTTTCCAAACTGGATCACGTTTTTCTGCAAAGGCACGTGCGCCTTCCAATTGATCTTGTGAATGATAGAGCTTATCAACCGTTTCAAATTGTGATTTTGTGATGCGATTAAGTGCATCTTGAAATTTCATATCTTCTGCTTCACGTACAATTTCTTTGATGGCGGCAAATACCAATGGTGGGCCTTTTGCAAGTTCATCAGCAAGTTTACGTGCCTCATTCATTAATTGTTTTTGGGGATAGATATAATTTACCAAACCCCAGCGATGGGCTTCTTCTGCTTCTAACCATCGTCCTGTTAGCAACATTTCCATAGCAATATGATAAGGAATACGTTTGGGCAATTTAATTGAAGCAGCATCTGCCACAGTGCCTGAGCGTATTTCTGGCAATGCGAATGTTGCTTCATTTGAGGCTAAAATAATATCTCCTGAAAGGGCAATCTCTAAACCCCCACCACAGCAAATGCCACCAATTGCCATGATGATGGGTTTATTCATACCTCTTAATTCTTGCAGACCGCCAAAGCCTCCAACCCCATAATCACCATCAACCGCATCACCATCTGCAGCAGCTTTTAAATCCCAACCTGGACAAAAAAACTTTTCATTGGTTGAACCGATTATAGCCACTCGCATTTTGGGATCATCTCTAAATTCGCTAAAAATTTCACCCATGACACGGCTGGTGGCAAGATCAATAGCATTAGCTTTTCCTCGATTTAATAGAACTTCAAAAACGGCGCCACGGCGCGTTACAACTATATCTTCATCCTCACTCATGTTCTCTCCATTTTAATTAAAGCATCAACAGCT
>CAKMZG010000095.1 GCA_929200335.1 uncultured Alphaproteobacteria bacterium
TATGCATATCTATAACAGGCAAAAAAGCCGCTTAAATAGTTCCAAGGTTCTAAGCCATTAGTATAATAAGTATAAAAATTTATTGCGAATGGAAATTACTTTTTAAAATCAAATAGATATTAAAAATTAAATTATTAAAAAATTTAAAAAACAAAACTAAATAATTTTATTCTCAATTATTATTACATTAACTAAAGAAAAAAACTTAAAAACAACTTTTAAGCTAAAAAATAAGAATATTTACTTTTAAAAAAGACCTTATGTTTTATTTTTTCTATAAATATATCTATACTTTTCCACAAAACCTAGACTAAAGTATAACTCTTGGGCAGCTAAATTATCGCATTCAACCTGTAACCAAGCCTCTTTTGCACCATGTAATTTTGCCCATTTCAAAGCTGTTTCCACAATACGACGACCATGTCCTTGCCTTCGAAAGGCTGGATTAGCCACCACTTCAAATAAGCCCGCAAGCTCTTTATCATGAACGCAAAGCGAGCCAGCAAGAGGTGATTTTTTCTCATTTTCAATTAAAAACATACCATATGAACCTGAAATACGCGTAATTAACTCTGACAATCCAGGCTTCAAATCAGCACTAACAGCCTCCATTTTAATCAATTGATCAATCCAATGACCACCATCGCGCAGTGGCAATTGATCTAAAGCTTGCTCCATCTCCATCTCTTGAAGATCAGCTACCATGACCATGCTTTCATCAAAAGACGACCAACCCTGCTGATCTAATAATTCCACCAACTGTGGCGCTGCAAGGGGCGATTGACGAAAAATGAACGGACGTCCAAAAGCGCTAAAGCGCTTGGCTGTGCGTTCAATACGCTCTTCCAAATCACGGCAATCTGATGGATCAAGAGGATTAACCGAGTTCAACCGCTTTGCTGGATGTCCAGCGGTTAAACGAATTGCCCAAGCGCCTTCGAAATATGTGCTGGTTGCTGGCCAAGCACGAAAGCTGACTGCTTCGAAACGCTTTATCAATGGCAAATTTACAGAAGACTGCATATTTGCGGACACGGTTTTAGAATCTAAATCCACCATTCAACAGGCCTAACTACGGTAATCTGCATTAATGGCTATATATGTCTCGGTTAAATCGCAAGTCCAAAACTTAGCCTTGCCATTACCAATTCCTAATTCAACTTTAATTATAATTTTACTCTTCTTCATTCCTTTTGTTATTTCTTCTTCATTATAATCAGGATCGCGCATACCTTGATACGCTACTCTTATACCATTAAACCAGATCGATAATTGATCACGATCAACTTTTTCGCCGCTTTTTCCAACAGCCATAACAACCCTGCCCCAATTGGCATCTTCTCCAGCAACTGCGGTTTTAACAAGGGGAGAATTAGCAATATTTTTTGCAATACGCTTAGCTGCTGCATTATTTTCAGCGCCTGAAACTGTAATTTTAATCAATTTTCTAGCGCCCTCACCATCTTTAACAATTTGCAACGCTAAATTTTTAAGCAATTTCTTTAGGGCAACTTTAAATACATTATAGCGTGGATCAGCTTTATCTTTAATCGGCGTAATGCCAGAACTGCCTGTTGCAAAACAAAGCGCCGTATCACTGGTTGAAGTATCACTATCTACTGAAATAGAGTTAAAGCTCTTAGAGACATGTTTTTTAAACATGGAGTGCAACAGCGATTGATCGATTGCCACATCACTCACGATAAAAGAAAGCATAGTAGCCATATCTGGCGCAATCATGCCCGAACCTTTAGCAATGCCATTTATGGTGATGGATGCACCGTCCAATTCAACCGTTTCTGTAGCAAGTTTGGGATAGGTATCTGTTGTCATGATAGCGTCGGCTGCTTTTGCCCAATTATCCTCATTTAAATTATCAGCTAGTTTTTTTAAATGAGTATCAAAATCACTGGCATCCATAGGCTCACCAATCACACCGGTTGAGGCAAGATAGATATCTTCATTCTTACAATTTAGCGTTTGGGCGGCAGCCTTTGCAGTTAAATGGGTTGCCTCATGGCCAGTTTTGCCCGTAAAAGCATTGGCATTGCCTGAATTAACAACCAAACCAAGGGCGGTTTTATCATGGGATGCGTTTAGAATATTTTTACACCATTCAACAGGTGCAGAAGCACATCTAGACTGAGTAAATGTACCTGCAACCACCGTGTTTTGTGGGAAAACCATCAATAGCAAATCTTCACGCCCCTGATATTTAATCCCAGCTGCCATAGTTGCCATTGCCACACCTTTAATAGGGGGTAATTTGGGATAAGATTTAGGAGCAAGAGGTGAAATTTTTAATTCCATAATAGGTACCTGATTATTTATACTGTCATTCTTTATAATTTAGCAGTTTAATATTGGGATTTTATTAATATTAGATCTACTTGCGTTGAAAAAAGCAGATTTGACTATCCCCAACGTTGCGGGCATCTAAACGCTCGAAACCTTCTAGGGTTTCAGGGGCGGCAGATTTTTTCTCTTCCAAAATAAAAAGTGCATCTTCGCTTAACCAGCCATGATCTAACATGCTTTTTGCCGCTTTTTCTCCAAGACCTTTGCCATAGGGCGGGTCAGCAAAAACAAATGAAAAAGGCTGCATGCCACCAAGATCACCAAGGTTTGTAGCATCTCGGCGATAAATCTTGGAGCGCCCCTGTAGAGAGAGCGCCGTAGTATTTTGGCGTAGCAACCCACGCCCCTCAACAGAATTTTCTACAAACAGCACAAATCCAACGCCCCTTGATAAAGCCTCAATACCAAGCGCGCCAGTGCCAGCAAAGAGATCTAACATGCGGGTGTCCTCATTTAAAACATCATAATTATGGGTAATGATGTTGAAAAGGCTTTCCCGCGCACGATCTGTTGTGGGTCTTATATTATCAGACTTAGGCGCGGTTAGCGCTTTGCCTTTAAACTCACCGCCTACGATCCGCATTTTTTCCTCTTTGAGTTGAAGATGTTTGGTTTGATCTGGAAGAGCCTTTACGCGGCTTTTTCGAATTAACTTTACCTGGCGCAGTCCAATCTGAACCACCACCCGCTGATCTGCGCTGCTGCGGCTTCGTATCAAGGCGCGTTAGCGCTTCATCTGAGCGCTCACGTTTCGTTGTTCTTGACTTGCCGCGATTAGATTCGCCAGATTTAGCAACCGCCTTAGAGCCATCACCTTTAAGATTTGAAGTTAGCGGCTTAATAATTGGCGCATCAAAATTAGCCCCAGCTTCTTTTGCTAGGCGCTCACCCAATTGATCACGCAAAGCCCGACCTTTAATCTCACGCACCTCGCGGGGACTCATTTCAGCCAGTTGAAAAGGTCCATAAGACAGACGAATAAGCCTTGTCACATCTAAATCAAAAGCAGCCAAGACACGTTTAATCTCACGGTTTTTACCTTCACGAAGCGCAATATTAAGCCAACAATTGGTGCCTTGTTGACGATCAATTGTAGCCTCAATAGAGCCATATAACACACCATCAACCGCAATGCCTTCACGCAAACTATCCAATTGAGCCTGATCTACCTTACCATGCACTCGCACCCGATAACGCCGCAACCAGCCCGTTGCGGGCAATTCTAACACCCGCGCCAAACCACCATCGTTAGTGAGCAATAACAGCCCTTCCGTATTCATGTCCAAACGACCTACCGTGATGACCCGCGGCAACTCCTTTGGCAAAACATCAAAAATGGTTGGACGCCCTTCTGGGTCATGATTGGTTGTCATAACTCCTGCAGGTTTATGAAAAAGCCAAAGCCTTGTACGCTCAATGGCAGGTAAAGGGTTGCCATCTACTTCAATCTTATCGCGCATGGAAACAGTAACAGCGGGTGTTGTTAATTTTTGATCGTTAACAACAACGCGTCCTTCTTCAATCCAACGCTCGGCCTCGCGTCTAGAGCATAGCCCCGCGCGTGCCATGCGCTTTGCAATACGTTCCGATTGCGCAGCATCATTTTCTGTCTTAGACTTTGTTGAGACAGTTTTATTATTGTGTGGCGGCTTATCACTACGTGGCTTGTCACTATGTGGCCTGTGACTGCGTGACTTGTCACTTCGTGGTTTGTCACTGGGTGATTTAGTTGATTTTACCATGGTAAAAGGCTCTTATATCCTTATAAAAGACCTAAATTTAGTGGTCTTTGTAACTTATTTGAGTATCTACCCCAAAAGGGGGCAGCTCTAAAAAACTTCTAACAGGTCACCTTTAAAAGTGCGAGTAAAAAATAACATGCAAGATTTTATGGCAATAGCGCTTGAAGAAGCCAGACAAGCAAGGGAACGCCTTGAAGTTCCCATTGGAGCAGTTATTGTAAAAAATGGTAAAATCATAGCTCAGGCAGGCAATGAAACCCGCAGCTTGAATGATTGTACCGCACATGCAGAAATTTTGGCTATTCGCAGAGCCGGAGAGCTTTTGCAAAATGAACGCCTCACGGATTGCGATCTCTATGTAACATTAGAACCCTGTGCCATGTGTGCTGGTGCCATTAGCTTTGCGCGCATTAGGCGGCTTTATTATGCCGTTGAAGACCAAAAATCAGGCGGTGTAGATAATGGCTCGCGATTTTTTGCCCATGAAAATTGCCACCATGCACCAGAAGTGTATTCTGGATTTCATGAGAGCGAGGCAAAAAACATACTGACATCTTTCTTTAATCAATTAAGATGATTTATGATTTTGAATCACTGCACCAATTCACATTATAATTTAAGGCAGATATGACAAAACAAACTTCAAGTTGGTCAAAACGAAAGCATTTGCGAATTCTACGTTCTAGAACAGTTGCGCAAAATGAACCCATTTGGCCTAAATATTTAACGCCTTATCTCTTATTAATTATATGTTTCACCGCCTTATTGATGATTTATGATCGCGAAACTTCGCTCTATAGCACTGAATTTTCAGCAAATCATCGCCCTATTTTAAAGCTACTTACTTTGGCGGGAGAATCCCATTGGACCCTAATCCCAAGCTTGTTGGTATTACTCATAACGGGGATTCAATCAGTTAGCGCCATGGCGGCGAGTGATAAAATACGACTAATCAAATGGCGCATATGGTCAGCCTTTATAGCACTATCTATACTAGGTACTGGCCTGATCTCAGTATTGTTTAAAAAACTCATAGGGCGTATGCGCCCTGTGGGTCTAAATGAATATGGTGCTCATAAATATGAACCCTTTTCATTTGATGCAGTGTGGAACAGTTTCCCATCTGGTCACTCCACCACCATAGGCGCTTTGACGATGATCCTAATTCTATGGTTTCCCCGATTTAAAAGTATCTGGATCATACTTGGCATCGGCTTTGGCTTAACCCGCCTTTTGCTTGGCAAACATTATGCCAGCGATGTTTTAGTGGGGCTTAATCTTGGCTTGATAGCAACCCTTTTGTTGGCACGTTATTTTGCAAAAAAGGGCTGGCTGTTTAACATAAAAAACGGCGCTATCATCCCTGAGACAATGCGCCGTTTTAAAATATTATAAGGTTTTTTAAGCGCTTTCCAACGCTTTTTGTTCATCTTCTTTTTGCACTTCTGCCGCTTCCATGACAGCTTTTTGCACTTTTTCAAAGGCTCGCACCTCAATTTGACGAACCCGCTCGCGACTAATGCTAAATTCACCAGAAAGTTCTTCAAGGGTTTTTGGATCTTCTGATAAGCGGCGCGCCTTAAATATAATTTGCTCACGCTCATTTAAAGCAGACATAGCGCCTTCCAACATTTGACGGCGGTTATCCATCTCATCTTCTTTAACCAATAACGTTTCTTGGTCAGGGCTATCATCCACTAACCAATCTTGCCATTCCCCGGATTCGCCTTCACTGGCCTTAATTGGTGCATTAAGTGAAGCATCGCCCGATAAGCGTTGGTTCATAGAAATAACTTCTTCTTCGCTCACATTTAAGCGCTCGGCTATTTCTTTTACATGGGCAGAGGTTAAACCACCATCTTCTAGGGCTTTAATTTTACCCTTCACGCGGCGTAGATTAAAAAACAGGCGCTTTTGATTTGCTGTAGTACCCATTTTTACCAAAGACCATGAACGCAATACATATTCTTGAATAGAGGCTTTAATCCACCACATGGCATAGGTTGCAAGGCGAAACCCACGCTCTGGGTCAAATTTTTTCACAGCCTGCATGAGGCCAACATTACCCTCAGAGATAACCTCACCAATGGGCAGACCGTAACCGCGATATCCCATGGCAATTTTAGCAACTAGACGCAAATGGCTGGTTACCAATTGGTGAGCTGCTTTTGCATCTTCATGCTCCACATAACGCTTTGCCAACATATATTCTTGTTGTGGCTCAAGCATCGGAAATTTTTGAATGTCCTGCATATAACGGGTTAAACCGCTACTGCTGGACGAAATCACTGGCATTGACTGGGCCATATCTGCATCCCTTTCTTACTTATATTTAGTCTCTTAAACCTGAATTAAATCAGCATTTTTAAGCAGACAAAGACGAAAACCTTAATAGCATTCCCGCCTATCTCAACGTCTTATATTTCACTCTTGTATTTGTTATATAGGTCTAAATTTAGGCATTACACCCCTAAAAACATTACGATTTGTTCATAATTAGTATAAAATTATAAAAATTGCACCAAAGAGTAACGTAATATAAAGCCAAAACACAGCTTTACAAGTGTTGCAACATAGATCAAAATTATAATATTCAATCTTTAAAAATAGAAGGATAAAGTGGCTAATATATGGAACATCATTTCAATTCTTATTCCATAAAAACATTTCATGCCCATGAAAGCCCAGAGCAAAAACTCATAGCTAATTTTAACAATGGACTATATTCCATTGTCGCTAATGATGAGCAGCCCCGCTTGCCCATTGTATTAAATTCCCCTCATTCTGGCAATGAATATCCCCTTGAATTTATCGAAAGCTCCCACCTAAACCCGCATTTATTGCGCCGCTCTGAAGATTATTATGCAGATGCCTTATTTAGTGGATTAATAGCCTATGGTGCGCCTATGATTAGAGCTAATTTTCCGCGCGCCTATTTAGATTTAAACCGCGAACCCTATGAGTTTGATCAAAAGCTGTTTAAACAGAAATTACCGGAGCGCGCCAATACAAAATCCATTCGTGTGGCTAATGGCCTTGGTACCATCGCTCGTGTAGTCAGCGAGGGAATGGTAATTTATAAAAAGCCATTAACCCTTGATGAGGCCTTGGCACGGATTAATTTACTCTATCATCCCTATCATGAAAGTTTGCTTGAGCTTCTAGGCCAAGCCCACGATAGATTTGGCTATTCAATTTTAATTGACTGCCATTCCATGCCCTCGCATTTTGATTATAGAAAGAACGGGCAAAAGCCCGATATTATTATCGGAGATCGCTATGGCTCCAGTTGTAATCCTGCACTTAGTCAAGCTTTAATGCTCGAGTTTAAAGCGCTGGGTTATCATGTAGTGCGCAACACGCCCTTTGCAGGCGGATTTAATTGTGAGCATTATGGGCGTCCTGAACAGGGCATCCATGCAGCACAAATTGAGATTAACCGTGCGCTATATGTGGATGAGAAAACCTATCTTCCATCTGCTAATTTTAACCAATTGCAAAACCACATTACTCATGTATTAAGTAAGCTAGAAACGATAACTGAGGGTTATTTTTACCCCACAAATCTGGCAGCTGAATAAGCTATAGCATGTCACCCAAAAGTGGATGCCGGTTTTGGGAATAATGACATGCCACAACAAACGGATAGAGCGCATTTATGAATTTATAGATAAGTGATGCGCTCTAAAGAAAGATAAGACATGAATAACATTAGCTCTTTTTTACATCAGCTTTGTGATGCAGCAGCAGATGAGACCCTTTCAAGATTTAGGCAAAAAACTGAAGTTACCAATAAGTATACTGTGGGTTTTGATCCTGTAACAGAGGCTGATAAAGGCGCTGAAAACGTCATTCGCCAGATGATTGAGAAAGCCTATCCTGATCATGGTATCATTGGTGAAGAAACAGGAAACACTCAAAATGATGCAGATTATCAATGGGTAATTGATCCCATTGATGGCACCCGCTCTTTCATCTCTGGCTTGCCCACATGGGGCATGTTGATAGGACTTTATCATAAAGGCAACCCTTGTGAGGGTATGTTTTTTCAACCCTTTACCAGTGAGCGCTATTATACTGAAAATGGTGTGAGCTATTGTAAATTGAGGGATGGGAAAGCCAACCCTATAAAAACCAGCAATGTATCAAGCCTAGATCAAGCAACTTTAATGAGTACAGACCCTGCTCTATTCAACAGCCTAGAACTTCAACAGTTTGATGCTGTAAAAAGCCAATGCCAACTCTACCGCTATGGTTATGATTGTTATGCCTATGCAATGGTGGCAGCTGGACATATTGATCTGGTGATAGAATCGGGCTTGCATATTTATGATATTGCAGCACTTATCCCCATTATTGAACAAGCTGGTGGGCTTGTCACCAATTGGCAGGGTGGAAGTGCAGCTAAAGGCGGTCAAGTGATTGCAGCGGCCAATAAAGAGTTGCACCAAGCTGCTTTGGAAACTCTCAATAAGGCGTGATTACTCATTTATATGAGTAAGTGGGCAAATGGGTAAATAGGCAAATCCATCACTGAGCAAGTGCATAAGTGGGCAAGCGCTTATCCGCTGCCAGGTATAAATGCCTTATAGGCTGCAAAAAACTGTTCACGCAAATAATCATGTTCTTGCAATATTTCATGTTCTGCCCCTTGCACGGATAAATGATGACAATAAGGCGTCTCATTGCAATAAAGATCAATAGCATCGCTGGATACTACTTGATCTTTACTGGCAGACATAATTAATGTCGGCACAGCATAACTATCTATAAATTTATTGCTATGAATATATTTCATGGCTCTAATGGCAGAATTCAACCACGCAAAACTGGGGCATCCCACACCAAGATTTGGATCTTGTCGCAAAAAATCGGTATTACGCTCATAACGCTCTTTCGAAGATGTTAGAACATTCTCTTCAAAGGGCGTGATCTCTTTCCAATCTTTTTGACGATAAGTAGGCAAGCTACCCAAACCAATCAGCTTCATAAAGCCTGAAATATTTCGCATGGTATTAATGCTTAGGGGCTGATCTTTTATCTTAATAAGTGGCGCAGATAAAACCATACGTTCAATCCGCTGCGGCACTTCTGATG
>CAKMZG010000096.1:0-213 GCA_929200335.1 uncultured Alphaproteobacteria bacterium
AATTTCTCATCTCACCAGAGATCATCTTGCTAGAAAAATCTACATTCATAACGACTTCACCGCTTACGCGATCAGCTTGTGAGGCTGACGCACCAACATACACAAATTCACCCTCACCAGTATAGGTAGCACTAGCATTGGTATCATCACCCAATAATTCTATTTTACTACTAGGTGTTTCAGCGCCAGATGCAAAAGAGATAACTTGTGAAT
>CAKMZG010000096.1:223-1281 GCA_929200335.1 uncultured Alphaproteobacteria bacterium
CATCGCTGATAAAATGTCCAACCACTGAATATTCACCTCGAGCACCAGTATTAACCATAGTTCTAGATCCAAAGATCTTAGCAGTGCCATCTGTATAAGTTTCAACACCATCTTGTTCTGTTCGCGCTAAATTATATGTTTTGTCACCAATTTTTACTATTAGAGTATCATCAAAATCACCCTTAATATTTAAATTTGGGGCTTTGACCACCTCATTGTTATCATTTAGATAAACACCAGCACTTGAATTTAAGCCATCTTCACTAGCAAGGCCTGCCTCTACAGTTTTACTTGTATCATCAGCCTCATATCCAGATTCCCCAAAAGGAATTGTAACAGATTGCGAAGAGGTTGACGGTATTACTATACTAGGAGTACTTGTCGTTGAGCTACCAGAAGCTCCCGAACTGCTTGATCCACTGGAGCCACATGCTTGTAACGCCAACAAAGATGTAATTAAAATACCCATTACATTTATTTTTTTTTGATTAATATCGCCCATATTATATCCCATTTTTTGCCCAAAATTATTCTTATTTATATTAAATTCATGCATTACGTGACGTAACAAGTAAAGGAGAAAATTAAAATATCATTAATTTTTCTTAATAAATCAAATAATGAGTATCAAAAAAGACCGACAACTTCAGTCGGTCTTAAATAATCCTTTAAAATTTCAAACTGAGTAAAGCAACATATCCCTGAATGAATTCAGGTTGATGCTACACGCTAGCCAAGCGCTGCTTTAATTGCGGCAATGGCGCCATCAGCCTTAGCACCATCAGGGCCACCAGCCTGCGCCATATCAGGACGACCGCCTCCGCCCTTGCCACCAAGAGCCTCACTGCCCAAGCGCACAAGATCAACTGCACTGAAATTTTCCATAACATCAGCTGTCACGCCAACCACGACCCCCGCTTTACCATCTTCTGATTTACCTATAACAACAACCACGCCAGAACCTAAGGATTGCTTGGCATCATCCACCAACCCCTTAAGCTCTTTGGCTGGAATATCTTCCACAATTTTTGCTAAAAATTTAATGCCATTGATTTCTT
>CAKMZG010000096.1:1291-9172 GCA_929200335.1 uncultured Alphaproteobacteria bacterium
CTGCTGCATTGGCTGATCCACCAGACGAATCGCCTCCAAAATTGCCCATGGCCAATTGCTTTTTCAAATTGGTAACCTCACGCTCAAGCTCTTTACGCTCGCTCATTAAACTCTTTATTCGCTCTACCGCTTTTGCAGAAGGGGTTTTCAAAGTTTCAGCAACTTCATTCAAAGTTTTCATTTGATCAAGCAAGAAATGACGCGCACCATCACCGCTAACAGCTTCAATACGGCGCACACCTGAGGCCACAGCGCTTTCATTGACCACGCTTACCAAGCCAATATCACCTGTACGATTAACATGAGTACCGCCGCAAAGTTCTAAAGAATATGGCTTGCCATCATCCTCTTCTCCCTGCTCATAACCCATTGAGACTACGCGCACTTCATCACCATATTTCTCACCAAACAATGCCATAGCACCAGCTTCAATGGCATCATCAACAGACATTACCCGCGTTTCAACGGGGGAATTTTGCAAGATGATAGAATTTGCTATTTCTGCAACTTCAGACAGTTCTTCTTCAGAAATTGGTTTATGATGAGAAAAATCAAACCGCAAACGATCTGGAGCCACCTGCGAGCCTTTTTGCGCTACATGATCACCCAATACTTTGCGAAGTGCTTCATGCAGCAGATGGGTGGCAGAATGATTAGCGCGCAGCGCATTCCGCCGCGCAACATCAATCGTCATTAAAGCAACATCACTCACTTTAATCTCACCTGAAATCATCTCGCCGAAATGCACGAATAGACCATCAGCTTTTTTCAATGTATTCGTCACTTTAAATGTGGCATCGCCAATTTTAATCTCACCCTGATCACCCAATTGACCACCAGATTCACCATAGAATGGTGTTTGATTAACAATAATAGCGCCCTCGCCCTTGCTTAAACTATCAGTGGATTTTCCATCAACCACTAATGCTTGCACGGTGGCCTCTAAGCTATTACGGCTATAGCCCAAAAATTCAGTTGCACCATGTTGTTCTTTCAGTTCAAACCAAACCGCCTCATCAGCAGTATCCCCTGAACCAGACCAATTGGCGCGAGCTTCAGCTTTTTGACGCTCCATAGCAACATTAAAAGCTTCCTCATCCACAGTGATTTCACGTTGGCGTAGGGCATCTTGGGTCAAATCTAATGGAAAACCATAGGTGTCATAGAGCTTAAAGGCAGTCTCACCATCAAAGGTGTCACCCTCGCTCAATTCAGAACTTGCATCACTTAGCAAATCAAGGCCACGCGCTAGGGTTTTACGAAAGCGTGTTTCCTCCAGCTTCAAAGTTTCTGAAATGAGGCTTTCAGCGCGGCGAAGCTCTGGGTAAGCATTGCCCATTTCCGTTACCAAAGTTGGTAATAATTTATACATCAAAGGCTCGTTAGCACCCAGTAGAGAACCATGACGCATAGCGCGGCGCATAATACGACGCAGCACATAGCCACGCCCCTCGTTAGATGGCAAAACCCCATCCGCAATCAAAAATGCAGACGAACGCAAATGATCCGCAATCACACGGTGGCTGGCAGTGGCCTTTCCTTCTGCTTTCACGCCAGTTTCTTCAACACTTGCTGCAATCAGGCTTTTAAACAGATCAATATCATAATTATCATGTACGCCCTGCAAAATGGCGGCGATACGCTCTAGCCCCATGCCCGTATCAATCGAAGGCTTTGGCAAATCTACCCGCTCATCCTTGCTCAATTGCTCATATTGCATAAAAACAAGGTTCCATATTTCGATAAAACGATCTCCATCCTCTTCTGGAGAGCCTGGAGGGCCTCCCCAAATGTGATCGCCATGATCATAAAAAATCTCAGAACAAGGCCCGCATGGCCCTGTATCACCCATAGCCCAAAAATTATCCGATGTGGCAATGGGGATGATGCGATCATCGCTTATGCCAGCAATCTTTTTCCATAATTCTCCTGCTTCTTGATCATCGGCATAGATGGTGATCAAGAGCTTATCTTTATCCAAGCCATATTCTTTTGTGATCAAATTCCAGGCAAGTTCAATGGCCTCTGCTTTAAAGTAATCGCCAAATGAGAAGTTCCCTAACATTTCAAAAAATGTATGGTGGCGGGCAGTATAGCCCACATTATCCAAATCATTATGCTTGCCGCCTGCACGGACACATTTTTGAGCCGTTGTTGCGCGTTTGTAATTGCGGGTCTCAAGCCCTGTAAAAAGATTTTTAAAAGGCACCATACCCGCATTTGTGAACATTAATGTGGGGTCATTATGTGGCACGAGAGAACCAGAAGTGACTACCTCGTGCTCATTTTGACCAAAATAGTTTAAAAATGTGGAACGAATATCATTTACACTACGCATGAAACTTCCTTTACTTATAAATTTAATGCACGTTTTAACTAAGCCTGCCCTATGTGTCTATAAACATCTGCGCAAAAAAGGATGATTTTTATATCAGTTAAAAATATTTGCCAATGCTTCACCTCATATTGCCATTATTAAAGACTGTAGCCAATCGAATCGAAGTGACAAAAAATTTATAAAAAGCCTATACCCTCAAAGTTTTATAAAACAGAACAAAATTAAGAACATTAAAAGAACAAATATTTTTTATCATTTATTTTCAATATCTTAAAGCCATTTACAAATAAGAACAAAAATGGTACAAATATTCCCAACAACGACAAACATTGTTATGTGATCCGGCGAAATTATGCTATAAGGAGCGAAAGATGTCACAAAAATCATTACGACTGGTAGAGGAAAATAGCGTGGATAAAGCAAAAGCTCTGGACGCTGCCCTTGGGCAAATTGAACGTGCATTTGGTAAAGGCTCCATTATGCGCCTTGGATCATCTGATCAAGTGGTGGAAATTGAAACCATTCCAACAGGTTCTTTAGGGCTTGATATTGCCTTAGGTGTTGGTGGTTTACCAAAAGGACGAATCATTGAAATTTATGGTCCTGAATCATCTGGCAAAACCACAATGACCCTACACACTATTGCAGAAGCCCAGAAAAAAGGTGGTATTTGTGCCTTTGTTGATGCTGAACATGCACTGGATCCTGTATATGCAAGAAAACTTGGTATTGATCTTGAAAATCTATTAATTTCTCAGCCAGATACAGGTGAGCAAGCCCTTGAGATTGCTGATACACTTGTGCGTTCTGGTGCTTGTGATGTTTTGGTAATCGATAGTGTGGCTGCCCTCACCCCACGCGCAGAAATTGAAGGCGAGATGGGCGACAGTCTGCCAGGTTTACAAGCACGATTGATGAGCCAAGCACTTCGCAAATTAACCGCATCGATTTCTCGTTCAAATACTATGGTAATTTTCATCAACCAAATTCGCATGAAAATTGGGGTTATGTTTGGCTCACCTGAAACCACAACTGGTGGTAACGCATTGAAATTCTATTCCTCTGTTCGTCTCGATATCCGCCGTATTGGCGCCGTTAAAGACCGCGATGAGGTTGTTGGTAACCAAACCCGCATTAAAGTTGTTAAAAATAAGATGGCACCGCCATTTAAACAAGTTGAGTTTGACATTATGTATGGCAAAGGCGTTTCAAAAACTGGGGAATTGATTGACCTTGGTGTTGCTGCTGGGATTGTCGATAAATCAGGATCCTGGTTCTCTTATGACAGCCAACGCTTGGGTCAAGGTCGTGAGAATGCCAAAACATTCCTTCACGAAAATCCAGAAATTGCCAATACCATTGAGCGTTCTATTCGCGAAAATGCTGGCTTAATCGCCGATGCCTTACTAGAGGGTAAGCCCGAAGCCTTAGAAGAGCATGATGAAGATGGGGTGATCAAAGAGGTTAGCAGCAAATAAGCTTTTCTCAATGATTGCTATTTCATTTTAAATTTACGCCCAATCTAAACTAGATTGGGCGTTTTTTTATGATATTTAGCAGAAATATCCTGTTAGTTTTTTGCTTTATAGTGGTAAAATTTGATAAAGCGTAATATAAAGCCATCTTACCCCGGTATTTGTAACAACAAACGATACAGCTAGCTAAAACATTACCAGCTTTTGCTAAGAAGGCCTTAAAATGACTGCCCGTTCAAATTCAAATATGCACCGTAAAAATTCACCTCAAAAAAGAGTAAAAGAAATGCTTGAAATGAACCCCTTCACCTCGCCATTCGATGATGATAAATTTCATGAAGAATGCGGTGTATTTGGTATTTTTGATCATGAGGATGCGGCTGCGCTTGTAACCCTTGGCCTTCACGCTCTCCAGCATCGCGGCCAAGAGGCAGCGGGCATTGTTTCTTTTGATGGCACACATTTCCATTCAGAAAAACATGTAGGCTTAATTGGCGATAATTTTACAAAACCTAAAGTTTTAAAACGCTTACCCGGTCGATTTGGTGTTGGCCATACGCGCTATTCCACCTCTGGCGGTGAAGGTGTTCGCAACATACAACCCTTCTTTGCAGAATATGCAGGCGGTGGTTTTTCAGTTGCCCACAATGGCAATCTCACCAATGCCATGACCATTCGCCAAGAATTACAACGCCGTGGTGCAATCTTCTCCTCTACATCCGACACTGAAGTCATCATGCATTTGGTGGCTATGTCTTCACAAAACGCCTTATTGGATCGTTTAGTTGAGGCGGTTTCACAATTGGAAGGTGCTTTTTCACTTGTCGGCCTTTCCGGTAAAAAAATGATTGGCTGCCGCGATCCTCTTGGTGTGCGCCCTCTAGTTCTAGGCGACCTTGATGGCGCTTATATTCTAGCATCTGAGACCTGCGCCCTTGATATTATTGGTGCCCGTTATGTACGCGACATTGAACCCGGTGAATTAGTTGTTATTAATGAAAATGGCGTTGATAGCTATATCTCAGGCAAGAGCGTTTATGAAGTACGTAAACAAATTGGCGTTGAATTGGCCAAAGAAAGTGAATTAAATGCTGATGTTGTAGTGCCTATTCCTGATAGCGGCACACCGGCAGCTATTGGTTATGCGCAAGAATCAAAGCTACCGTTTGAACTGGGCATCATACGTAACCACTATGTGGGGCGTACATTTATTCAGCCCTCAGATGCTATCCGCCACATGGGCGTTAAGCTGAAGCATAATGCTAACCGCCAATTTTTAGAAAATAAAAAGGTTGTCTTAGTGGATGATTCAATCGTGCGCGGCACAACCAGTCAAAAAATTGTGCAAATGGTGCGTGATGCAGGCGCTCTTGAGGTTCATATGCGCATTGCGTCTCCGCCAACGATTTCTCCTTGTTTTTATGGAGTGGATACACCAAGCAAACAAAAATTATTAGCATCCCGCATGAATGTTGATGAGATTGCTAAATTTATTAATGCAGACAGCCTCGCCTTTATCTCGTTAGAGGGGCTTTACCGTGCAGCTGGCGAGACTTCAAGAGACGCCGAGACCCCGCAATTTTGTGATGCTTGCTTTAGTGAAAATTATCCAACAGCACTCACGGATAAGAACAATGACGAAATTAAATCTGGCGCACCCTTACTAACAATTTCTTCGAAACAATAAGCGATATAGCAAAAAGACTAATTTTCCTGCGCTTAAATTAGTATATATTTGTTAAAATATGCTCAAACAATAAAGGTTTCGTATCGAAATTTCAAATGACCTATTACTCATATAATTAATAATTTAATTTACAAGCAACTGTATTTTCATTTGAAAAACGATAAAACATGAAGTTAAATAGAATAAGGGTAATTTATATATATATATCAGTTTTAGGCAAAAGTTACTAAAATAGGCGCTTCATGTTAGAAGACCGATAACGTTACATTTCTTAAACAATTATATTGCATTCAAATGCCCTTCCTTATTAACTATTGAATTTTAAAACGAAGAGGGCAAATTGATTTTAATTCAAGTGATGGGTTAATCTTATTTCGAATAAAATCAAATAAGATAATAATAATGATAAGTTGGCGGAGTTAAAATATGTCGAATAAAGATTTGAAGGATCGCATAATTGTAGTAACCGGCGCATCGCGCGGTATCGGCTACCATACTGCACTTGCGGCAGCTGCTGCTGGTGCCCATGTGATAGCAATAGCAAGAACCATCGGCGCTTTAGAAGAATTAGACGACCAAATTAGAGGGATTGGCGAACGCGCAACTCTAGTTCCATTTGATTTAACCGACTTTGATGCCATTGACCGCTTAGGCGCTGCTTTATATGAGCGCTGGGGACGAGTTGATGGATTAATTGGCAATGCTGGCGAATTGGGTGCAATTACCCCATTGGGACATATGAATGTGAAAGAATGGGATAAAATCTTTGCTGTAAATGTCACTGCAAATTGGCGTTTAATCCGTTCTCTAGATCCATTGCTTAAAAAATCTGATGCTGGCCGATCCGTTTTCCTTTCATCAAATGCAGCGCATTCTTGTAAACCATATTGGGGTGCATATAGCGCATCAAAGGCTGCTCTTGAAGTACTTGCCCGCACCTATGCAAACGAAAATATGGAGACTAATATCACTTGCAATTTAGTCAACCCCGGCGCAATGCGTACTGCTATGAGAGCAAAAGCTATGCCTGGAGAAGATCCTGAAACACTGCCTCATCCTTCAGAAATTGCGCCAACCCTTGTGCATCTTATGATGCCAGAAATTTTAGAAACTGGAATGCTCTTTGATTTTCCAAGAGGTGATTGGATCGAATTAGGCAATTAGGATACCAAAGGATGCGCTCATATAAATGAGCGCTTCTTTTTGCTTGGCCTTATGACGAAATAGTTTCCTAAGAGCGCAAGCATAACACCCAAAATTGCATTAAACTGCCAATGGTAGTCTTCCATTATGGTTGAAACAATTAAGGCTGCAATAGGAAATAGAACCGTTGCATAGGCTGCGCGCCCTGCCCCAATGCGTGATAGCAATTCCAAATAACAGGCGAATGCCATCACAGAAGATATTGCTGCTAAATAAAGTAATGAAACTATATAGCGCGACGACCACTCTAATTTTATTTCTGCCCCACTGTAGGATAGCGTAAAACATAAGCTGATCAATGTGCCATAGACCATACCCCAAGCAGTCATTGAGCGCATAGGCACATTTTGACCCTGCAATTTTGTTGCAACTTGATTGCCAGTACAAAAAAACAAAACACCTGCTACACACCAAACAAGCCCTTTTACCGCATCACCATGGATGCCAGTTTCTAAAATCTGTGATGAGAACATCAAAGCTACACCCACTACTCCTAGCATTGCGCCAAATACCATTCTCATGGAGGGGAATTGTCGAAAAAAAAGAACCCCAAGCCCTAAATTAACAATCGAGGCTAAGGAGAACATCACCGATAAAAAACCCGAAACTAAATAACTTCCTGCTTGATAGAAGCAATAAAAATTGGCCGAAAACATGCACAATCCAAGAATGATAAAAATGCCATGGGTTTTGATGGGAAATTTAATTGGACGCTTCGACAGGACAACCCAAATAAACATCATTGTACTGGCCAATAAATAACGCCAAATTAACGAAACCTCTGGGGCAACTACCCCTAATTGTAAAATCAATGCATACCAGCTAAAACTCCATGAAAACACAACGCCTGCATAAAGCATATAGTCCGTGCGCTGCATTTGATGAAAATTTATTGCGGGGTTCTTTACCATAGAATACTCAATTTATCATTAAAGCAATATACTTTATCGCAGTTTAAAACTTTAGGATTTTAGTTAATAGTCTTTGTATATTCAGATGGAGAACACAAAAAATACACGTTCATGTTAAAATAGAATTACATTTATTAATAATAATTTAATATTAAAGTAGATTAAACCTTATACTAGCTTTACCTTGTGTCAATTTACTATAGCATTATAGCCATTTTATGCTATTGGATGAATAAATTTTGATAGCAACTGTGGCAATTTAATGAT
>CAKMZG010000097.1 GCA_929200335.1 uncultured Alphaproteobacteria bacterium
TACATATTCGCTCTCACCATTTTCTGCAAAAAGATGGTAGAATGGCTGATTTTTTGCAGGGCGAATTTCTTTCGGAATGCTTTCATACCATTCCTCAGAATTATCAAACACTGGATCTACATCAAAGATCACACCTCGAAATTCATATACCCTGTGTTGAACAATCTGCCCAATTTGAAATTTTGCACTTTTAATTTGTGTCATGTGATTATTTGAATTATTGTTAATTAATCGAGCCATTGGCAAGTTGAATTATGATTCATAGTCCTAACTTTCGATTCTTAGTTTAGCATATTTAGATGATTTGTCATCAATATTTAAAGTCACATTTGTCAAAAATAAGTGATCGCTACCCAAGGCTTTGTTTCATAATGCCTTTTTTTAGTGCTGGAATGCGTGATAGGGCAAAAAGTCCTGCGCTTCTACCCGCTTGTATAGGCAAGAAGTTTGTTAGTAGGCTGCGATTAAACAAGTCAATCATCTCTGTGCGCAGGCTGGCATCACGGCGACGTTCACTGCTATAAGCATCAAGCATCGACTGTGGATTTGCTAAAGTGGCAGATATATCTTGAGCGGTGAGATGATGATGTAGAGCTTTCACATCGCGCACGCCTAGGTTAAACCCTTGTGCGCCAATTGGCGGAAATACATGAGCGGTTTCACCAATTAATGCAGTACGGTTTTTACCAAAACTTTCAGCAATCATACCATGCAGTGGAAAACTTTGGAGATCACTTTCCAGTTCTAATGCGCCCATTATGGAGTGCATTTTATGCTCTATGGTTGCAGCCAATTCCTCTCGAGATTTAGCCTTATATTCTTCAGCCTGTTGAGGAGTAACGACCCAGACAAGAGAAGACCGCCAATTATATTTTGGATGGGGCTTGCTCTCATTAGGCAGGGGTACCTGCGTGAAGGGTCCTGTTTCCGTGTGAAACTCATTTGAAGCATAGTTATGCGGACGCTTGTGGGCAAAATTAACTACCATGGCATGTTGTGGGTATGACCATGTGCGGGTGCTAAATCCTAAGGTCTCTCGAATGATTGAATTACGACCATCGGCAGCAATTGTAAGAGCAGCTTGGATGGTGTCATTATTTTCAAGGGTAAGTTGGCTAGTGGTAACATCTTCATTAGCCACATTGTTAGCATCATTAATTGATTTTAGGCTACAATCATAGTGGGTGATATTTTTGGCACTTTGCAATTCAGCATTTAAGGCTCCTAGAAGAGCGGCGTTAGGAACATTATGCCCAAAAGCGGGTAATTCCATCTCGTGATCATGAAACTCAACTGTTGGGGCGCGTAGTAAGCGCTTGCTACCATCGATAAGGCGCATCGTTTTCAAGGGCGCACCAAGAGGTTCGATAGTGTCCCAAATGCCGAGGCTCTTATAAAATTCAATAGAGGGGTTTAATAGGGCAGTTGTGCGCTTGTCTAAGGTTTTAGGTTTTGGTGCAATCAAAGCTATTGAGGCATTGCAGCTTTTTAAACTGACCGCCATGGTTAGGCCTGCCAAGCCACCGCCAACAATTGCTATATCAAACTTTTTACTCTTTTTATTGCTCATATTTATCTCAATCTGTGAACCTGCTTTAATATAGTCAATTTATACAGTCGTTTAAAGGCATAACTGAAATACTTTGTTTGATAAAATTTCAGCTAATATCGAATCATTTTTCAATTATTTTACCTAAAGGTTAGAGTTGGTGTGGAATGTGATGTAAATCAAAGAGTTTTTAGATTTCTGAGGCTTAGGTAAGGGGCAATAAATTTGTTTAAAATGAAAAAACAGCAATAAAATGGATATTTAATGGGTAAAAACCTTCCCTAAAGTTATAAATCCATTATAAAGATTTTATAGAAATTCGTTTCAGCATCTGTACGTAGAAATACTGCATTTGAGTAAACGAAACAGTTTTAGGGAATTATGACGTGCCATCTGATCACTCATCCAATCAGAAACAGCCTGTGCAAATAAGCGCAATTGAGCGAGCAACTGCGTTTTCGGTACATTTGCTTACCACTTCAGGTGCGCTTTGGGCTTTTCTTGCGCTAATTGCTGCTGCTGAACACCGCTTTGTGATGATGTTTTGGTGGCTTGGTGTAGCCTTGTTTGTGGATGGCATAGACGGGCCTCTAGCGCGTAAGTTTGAGGTTAAAAAACGCTTGCCTCATTGGTCAGGGGAACTGTTAGACTGCATCATCGATTATGTAACCTATGTATTGATACCTGCATTTGCGCTATATAAAAGCGATTTGATTGCAGAGCCTTACGGATTTATCGCAGCTGCAATCATTATATTAAGCGCTACAATTTATTACGCAGATATGCGCATGAAGACCACCAACAACAGCTTTCGCGGATTTCCAGTATGCTGGAATATGGCAGTATTTTCACTATTTGTGATTTCACCATCTTCGCTAATTGCGTTTGCTATTGTTGTACTTTGCACCATTTGCACTTTTATTCCTGTTTATTTTGTTCACCCAGTTAGGGTGGTTAAATGGCGCTTATTCACACTTGGCATTTTTGCTCTATGGTCATTTTTCGGCATAATGGCTTTATTCCAAGGCCTTACACCCGATTACTGGGTGATCGTTGGTGCTACGGTTACAAGTATTTACTTGTTCATGATTGGCGGAATTATTCAGTTTTTAGAGAAATAATATTTTCGACTTTTAGTGAGTGTAATAATTGTACAAATTGTAATTATTGTTATACTATTTTAATAGATTCTGGTGAGATGTGCTGAATTTGATTTATGTATATCCTATAATAAAAAAATAATTGCATGCGACTTTTTCTATTGGGATGGAAATCGTCAATATTAACGGGGCAAAAATATTAATAAGGTAGCTCTGAAATATGACTATGGCGAAGGCCTCTGAGACCGAAACTAAAATATCCATTACGCCTCTTTTTTTAGTTGCGATCTTTGGAGTATATTTTATCAATTCCTTTGTATTGGGGCAGTGGATACCACGCGTTCCGGATATTAAATTGCATCTTGGTCTTGATGATCAAACCCTTGGAATTTGTATCTTTGCCTTGCCCGTTGGTACTTTGACCTCTTTTATTGTGGCCAGTTCAATTGTACAGCGCTTAGGATTAAAAGTCTCTTGCAGTTTATTTCAAGCTGCTTGGGCGCTCTGCTTTATCATTCCAGGGATTGCAGATAATTTAGCGATTTTTATATTGGGTTTGTTTTTATCTGGCTTTGCTATGGGCTTCATTGAGGTTGCAATAAATTCTAAAGCTGCGGATATGGAAAGGGGATTTGCCAAGGCAATCATGTCTCGTTGTCATGGTTTTTGGTCGGTTGGGGCTATGCTAGGCGCATTGCTTGGAAGTTTGTTTGCAGAATATGGTATAACTACTGGTATGCATTTTTTATCCGTCATGCCAATCCTTGCTCTATTGGGAGTAGGGTTTGCAGCTATCTTACCAATGGATACTCAAGGGGCGGAGAAAAATGAACATATCATTTTTAGGCGCCCTTCAAAAGTTATATTGCTATTGGCGGCACTTCCCCTTGGAATTATGGCAACTGAAGGCATTTATATTGATTGGTCGGCCATTTATATGCGCGATGAATTTTTAACAAATCCCTTCACTGCTGGCAGCGTCTATGTGATTTTTGGTTGTGCTATGAGTATCTCTCGCTTATCTGGAGATTTCTTGTCACAAAAAATGGGGGCAGTATCGCTGGTCTTTTGGTCGGGAATTTTTGGAGCTCTGGGATTGGCAGGCTTTGCTTTAGCTCCCTCTATCATTTGGGTATATATAGCGTCCACTTTATGCGGACTTGGCG
The DNA here is from genome assembly GCA_929200335.1 of uncultured Alphaproteobacteria bacterium. Classification (GTDB taxonomy): domain Bacteria; phylum Pseudomonadota; class Alphaproteobacteria; order Rhizobiales; family Rhizobiaceae; genus CAKMZG01. Next base: position 3,816 of record CAKMZG010000097.1, read on the forward strand.
TGGGAAATGTATATCCTCAGGTTATATCAGCAGCTTCAAGGTGTGCGGGTAATCCAACGGACAATGTGGCTGCCATATCTTTAATTGAATTTTTAATGTTCTTATTCACGCCTGCGCTAATTGGTTTTCTATCCGATAGTATTGGGATGCGCTATGCCTTTTTATGCTATGTACCTTTAGCATCATTGGCATTTCTATTGGCAAAGAAAGTTGATGGCCAAACTTCAAATGAACACCAAAATTAGATTTATGGGGGCGCTTTAATTGCCATAGGCCATATATTAAAAATATTTGTTATGGGTATTTTTTATTAGCACCTATCGATGAGAGCGCATCACTTTATCTTTAAATTCATAAATGCGCTCTTTCCTTTTATTGATGCATGCCATTATTCCTAAAATAGGCACTCGCTTTTGGGTGGTATGCTTATAGAATTTAATTTTGCTTTTTATGCTTAACATTTAGGCGATTTCTGTTGCCATATACATTAAAGTTAAAATATTTCTTACTAATTTTATCATATGTATTATTGCTTAAGATGATGTTGAGACCCTTGTTGATCAAAGCTTTAAGCTCAGAATCTGTTTTGCGAATACCAAAAGCTAGACCATTGGAATTTAACTCGGGATCACGGGGCAATACTTTATATAATTTGCAGCATTTGCCTTTTTTAGTTTGAAGCCATGCCATTAATACGGAAATGTCATCTATTACAGCATCTGCGCGTCTTGCTGTTAATTCAATTTTATAATCATCATTTGGCTTGAAAAGTCGCTTCTTATGGTCAGGAAAATACTTATAAAGGTATTTTTGCGGTAAAGTTCCAGAATGCGCGCCAATGATCAAGCCTCTAAGCTCTTCATTGCCAACTCTTTTGGTATCCAATTCTCTGTGAACAGCAATGGCCATAGGGGTGTCTGTATAAATGTCGGAAAAATCAATGAGGTTCTGACGCTCAGGAGTGATGGAATGGGCTGCTGCTATCAAATCTATTTTTTCATCCAAGAGGCTTGGGATTAAATCGTGCCAATTTATATTTTTGATGGTGCAGTTTAATTTCGTTACTTTACAAATAGCGAGGATAATATCAATGTCAAAACCATGAGTTTTTCCACCTGGGGTTTGCCAATAGTGAGGGCGATAATCAAATCCTGTGCCAATTATTATTGATGTATTTTGTTCGCTTTTTGTGCCAACTGGTAATAAAGCCGTAGTAAATAATAAGCTAATTATAAATATTATTGATTTTAAATTCATGGCGATACCTAAACTTTTTAATAACTTAAAATATAGTCTAGTACATGTATTATTTTAAGCCAAACTATTATTCTTAATAAGATTTGAATTTAGATTTTATCATGATTCTTATGAATATCAATTACCAAAAAGCCGCATAGAATAGGTTCTATGCGGCTTTAAACTAGTAAATTAGAATTAATTACTCGCCATAAACATTAAAACTAAAGTATTTGTCATTAATTTCTTTATATTTTCCAGATGCGCGGATATCTTCTATTGCTTTATTTAAAAGCGCTTTAAGCTCGTCTTCACCCTTACGGATGCCGATTCCTGCACCCTTACCATTAATCTTAAGGTCTGGTAATAGAGTGCCTAAGATTTTGCAACACGCGCCATTATCAGAACCAATCCACTCGCTTAGTACCACAACATCATCAATCACAGCATCAATACGGCCAGATGCGATGTCAGCTTTATACTCATCAGGTGTTGGGTATAGCTTTAATGTAGCGCCAGGAATTTTTTGCTCTGCATAGTTAGAGTGGGTCGTTGAAGATTGCGCGCCCAATTTTATACCAGCTAGATCAGCGTCTGTAACGCCAGCGATTTTGCTGTCTTTAGGCACGGCAATTGCTGGTGGTGTGTTGTAGTATTTATTGGTGAAGTCAATTTTTTCCATGCGTTCTTCAGTAATAGACATAGAAGCAATGATTGCATCATATTTTTTAGCAAGCAGTGCAGGGATCATGCCATCCCAATCTTGGGTTACAAATTCGCACTCAACTTTTGCAGCTTCACAAAGTGCTTTTGCAATATCGATATCAAAACCTTCTAATTTACCATCGGCTGTTAAATTGTTAAATGGAGGGTAGGCACCTTCAGTACCAATAATAATTTTTTTGATTTCAGCCTGCGCTGAAGTCAAGGCAATACCAACCACAGCAGCGGTTGTAAGGGTTAACTGCATAAATTTCTTTAGCATATTCAGTCTCTTCCTTGTTGTGGGCTTAGCCCTAAATGATCTCACTATGAGAGCATTTCCATTGATGGAAATATTTTTTCACTTTTTCGGATGAAAAGCAATGCAAATTGTGACATTTAATAGCTCTCACGCATTGTGAGCAGGCTTAATGATTGCTTAAAACTGGGAGAATGGAATAAAACTAACTAAATCGCCATGATTAACGCGCTCAACTTCTTCTGGGATTTCAATCAAGCCATCGGCTTCCCGTAAAGAGGAAATGATGCCAGAACCATCGCTTTTAAATTTCGCCACTTGAAGGGTGCCATTGTCTGCTCTTTTGAGGATGCCGCGCAAAAACTCGCGACGATCTCGTTTCTTTTTCGTAATTTCAAAATCTGCAGGTAAAGGATAGCGTGCGGGTAATTTCATTTGACTGCCTCCGAGTTTGCTCAAAGCAGGTTTTACATAGTGTAAAAAGCAAACCATTGCAGCCACAGGATTTCCTGGTAATCCAAAATGAAGGCAGTTGTTTTCAACTGTTGATATGTTGGCAAGGCTCATCGGGCGCCCTGGCTTAATAGCCAATTGCCATAAATGGCGGTGCCCCAATTCGTCCATAATTGTGATGATATGATCTTCTTCGCCTTTAGATGCGCCGCCAGTAGTTAAAATAACGTCATGGGATTGACGTAAGTTTTCAATCACCATGCGCAAGGTTTTTGGATCATCTTTAATAATGCCATTATCTGTTAGCTCTACATTCATTCCATCTAATAGGCCACGCAAAAGAAAATGATTCGCATCATAAACTTGCCCAGTTTTCATTTTGGTACCTGGGCGGATGATCTCATCGCCCGTTGATAGGAGTGCAATTTTTAATGGGCGATAGCATGTTATTTTATCTAGGCCAACGGATGCAATGCTGGCCATATCTTGAGCTCGAATAGAATGACCGATTTCAAATAAAGCTTCGCCCTCTTTTAAATCTTCCCCTTTTAAGCGACAGTTAGCGCCAGCTTTTAATTGTGAGGGAATTTGAACTTTACCGTTTTCTAGAACGGTACAGTCTTCTTGCATGGCAACCGTATCCGCATTTGGTGGCATCAATGCACCTGTGAAAATACGCGCAGCTTCACCTTCGCCTAGAGGTGAGGGGTTGAGCTCTCCTGCTGGAACCCTGCTGGTTACTTCAAAGATATGCTTGTCCGCTATAGATGTACTATTAAATGCATAGCCATCCACCGCTGCGTTATCAAACAAAGGTACAGCGCGAGGAGCGATTATACTTTGTGCTAAAATTGCTCCCATACAATCTTCCAATTTTATGCTTTGTGGCTCAACAATTGAATGCAAACGCTCATCTAAAAGTGTAAGAACTTCATCATGGCGCAAACGGTCTTTGTCATGCAAAAAACAATCATTTAAAAGTGTGCTAAGTTTGCTCATTTTTACTAGTCCTGTTTAACAACTTGCTGCTTTGCAATTTCTTGCGCGATGCTTAAATCATCTGGCGTATTGATATTGAAAAAGGGGTCATATTTTTCTGTATTTTTATCGCCAAAATTTTGATTTTCAAATGGTACTTTTATCAGTTGATATTGATCAACAAATGCGAGAACTTTTTGCGTCTCACTTGTGGTAAGAAAAACATTCAACTCATCAAATAATTCTATAGGCCAAAGGCCAAAGACGGGGTGATGACGATCATTAGATGTGGCAAGGATAATTTTTGCTTTCCCTTTGTCTTGAATTTGGTTTAGTGCATTGCAGGATTGGGTTATAAAATCAATAGGGAAAAAGGGGGTGTCAGAGGCAATGCTGGCGACATACTGGGCATTTTTATGGGTCTCTTTCGCCCATTTCATGCCCGCCAATATGCCAGCTAATGGTCCAAGATAACCTTCAATAGGATCTTTAATGACCGGTAGGTTAAACGTTTCAAATCGCGTTGGTTCGCCATTGGCATTAATGGCGATATGATTCAATTGTTTGCTCAATCGATCAATACTATGGGCGATTAATGGCTTATTGTTTAACTCGATGAAACTTTTCTCAACACCACCCATTCTGCGCGAAAGTCCGCCAGCAAGAATTACTCCAACAAGTTGGTCGTTTGTTATATTCATTTTTTACTTGCCTTTCGGTTTTTATCGCCAAAATCCATGTCAGCATTTATATCCGCATCATAGGTAATTCTTTCATTGCCGGATAACACTATAAAACGTTTTCCGCGTGCGCGGCCAATGAGGGTTAGTCCTGCTTTTTTAGCAAGTTCAACACCCCATGCAGTAAAGCCAGAACGTGAAATGAGAATGGGGATGCCCATCATCACGGTTTTAATCACCATTTCTGAAGTTAATCGTCCTGTTGTATAAAAAATTTTGTCATCACTTTTGACGCCGTTCATTGCCATAAATCCGGCGATTTTATCAACGGCATTATGGCGTCCAACATCTTCCATATAGGCAAGCGGTCTATCCTCTTCGCATAGAACGCAACCATGAATGGCTCCTGCTGTTAAATAAAGGCTAGGGGCTTGATTGATTTTCTTGGTTAGTTGATAAAGCCATGAGGTTTTTAGACGTGCCTCTTTTGAAAGCTCTATGGTTTCAAAGCTGTCCATAACATCGCCAAAAATTGTGCCCTGTGCGCAGCCGGAAGTACGAATTTTCTTTTTCATTTTTTCTTCAAAATTGGTGTCTTCTTCTGTACGAACCACAACCACATCAATATCATCATCATAATCAATGGAAGTGATAACATCATCTTCTTTGAGCATGTTTTGATTCTTTAAATATCCCACAGCAAGTAGATCGGGATGATCGCCGATGGTCATCATGGTGACCACTTCTTGAGAATTGAGATAAAGCGTTAATGGACGCTCATTTATAACGCGAATGCTTTGCTGATTACCCTCATGATCATAGCCATTAACTTGTGTTGTTAAGCTCAGATCATCAACATTAGGTTTTATTATAAATTCTTTATTAGCCACGAGTTGCTACCTTATTTTGACATTTCAGACTAGGGCTTGATGCATTTGAATGAATTCAAAAACCAGCTCTAGATTCCCAAATTTGTGCGAATAGTTCTCTTTTAGGTGAAGCCACCTATACGCTACACG
>CAKMZG010000098.1:0-747 GCA_929200335.1 uncultured Alphaproteobacteria bacterium
GCCCAGCCCTACACCAACGCCCCAATAACTAAAAATACCGATAAACATGGGGATAGTAGTATCTTTCAAGCCCCGAAGAATGCCCGTACCAGTAATCTGCACTCCATCTACAATTTGGAAAATAGCCGCAAAATAAATTAAACCAATAGCATAGGACAAAACAGCTCCCGCATCTACATTATCAACATCTAGAAACAGCATGATCAGCGTCTCAGGCATAGCAAAAAACAACACCATACTCATAGAAGTAATGGCTAGAACAATCAACAAAATAGCCTGCGCAGCACGCTTAATATCCAGCCAATTCTCACGCCCCAGTGATGTTCCAACACGCACGGTCACAGCATTTGATAATGCCAAGGGGATCATGAATGTAACTGTAGCCAATTGCAAAACTATACCATGAGCAGCTAGCGCAATCGTACCTATCCAGCCCATCATAATAGAAGCAAAAGCAAATAGAGATACTTCTGATAGCACCCCAATACTAATGGGTAGCCCTAAGCGAAAGATCTCAAAAAAAGCCTCCCAATCTGGACGCCATATTCTCGAAAAAATCGTAAACTTTCGAGTTTCCTCATTCAGCAAAACAAAACCAATAAAGACTATAGCAATTAATATATTAGTCGCAACTGTCGCTAAAGCAGCCCCTTCAATCTCTAAGCGAGGTGCGCCCCAATTTCCAAAAATAAGCATATAATTTAGAAGACCGTTCAATAAAGCGCCGGCCAAAGTACCCCATAAAAC
>CAKMZG010000098.1:757-9129 GCA_929200335.1 uncultured Alphaproteobacteria bacterium
ATTCAAAGTAGTTAAAAACGAGCGAAGGCAAGAATAAATTAAAATAGGAATAACCGACCACATTGCTATATCCACATACTGGCTTGCTACTTTCGCAGTGGGAATAGGCTGCCCTAATAATACAAAAACATAATTTGAAAATGATAAAAACAACAAGGCCATAAAACTAAATATCATAACCAGCCAAAGCCCCATGCGAACAGAGCGACGAACTCCCTTTTCATTACCTGAGCCAAAGGCACTGGCTGCCAAAGGCATGATAGCAATACCAAAGCCTGAGCCAAACAACCAAGTAATAAATATAATTTGCGTACCTAAAACACCCGCAGCAAGAGGCTCTGCCCCTAGCCAGCCAAGCATAAGTGTATCCGTTACACCAATAGCAACCGCCACCAATTGCGCAGCAATCAATGGAATGCCTAAAGCAAGGCTTTCTCGCAAATGTTCGAATAGGGTTAGGCTCTCAAACGAAGAGGACATCTGTTTATTTTGAAATTCATTATCCTGCATAAAAACTAATACCTAACCTAATTTCAAATCAGCCCTTCATTCTCACAGCTTATCAATAAAATGGCGTTTTACCTAATGCTATTTGCTGCAAATAGCCACCAAGCAGACAGTTTTTTCTTGCTTCTAATACCATATTATCACAAGCTTTAAGAATGAACACACAAACTCACATTCTCATGGCTTGTGCCTTTTTTTCCAAGCCGGGCAAGGAAAACCAACAACGGAATTGGGCCGTATTTTGCGGTGCTCTTATTCCTGATGTCGTTATTTTCATTATGTTTGGTTGGTCAAAGCTTATTGCTGCGCCTGAGCATGAGGTTTGGTCTAAATGGTATTACGACAGCGCTTGGACTCTTTGGATAGATGCCGCCAATTCCATTCCACTTTTCCTTACCACATTAGGCTTGGGCCTTATTGTTTTTTATGGATTGAAAATAAGAAATGCACTTAGCATCATACTCATTGCTGCATCCTGCGCTGCGCTGCTTCATTTAGCCTTTGATTTACCAGTTCATGTGGATGATGGCCATGCACATTTCTGGCCATTTACCCATTGGCGTTATATCTCAACCATTTCTTATTGGGATAGCAATCACTATGGTCATATCGTTTCTATTATAGAACTTATTGCAGGGTTATTTTTATGTGCAATATTATGGCGCCGTTTCAGCGCTACATGGATAAGATCATTGCTGGTTTTATGCATGATCAGTTACCTAATTGTACCGCTATATTTTTTCATTCAATTTGGATAAATATTTATCACCAATATTAAACGCGGCGCCCTTTACTGTAAAAGAGCTTCTAAAAGCTGATCGCGTTCAATCACACCAATAATTTGTTTTTCTGCCTTATCCTCAACCAAAATAGGCAAGCCTGTTTGAAGAGAAATTTTGACTAAATCTTTGAGCGGCACATTGGGTTTTACAATGCCAAAACGCCCCATCTGCAAAGCAGTCTTGCCATAACGGATAGGATTGTTTTCAATTTCTAATTGCTGAGGCTCCATAACATCTTTAGCTGTCAGTTTCCTAAGAGGGTCTTGTTGAACTGTGTCAGCACTCCTACTAATAGAGCTTGAAGATGGCTTCGTGTTATTTACAGCGTCTGTGACAGGTGTAACGCTAGACTTGCTTTGCTGAACTTTTGTTAATTTTGTTTTTGTAGCCTGTAATTCAGCCTTAACTCTCTCCAAATCTTTGGCTAGCATCTTTTCTTTAGCGCTAACTTTCGCGGCAAAGTCAGCTTCGGATTTAGCTGCTAAAGTTTTGCGGATTTTATCTTCAATGACCCTATTCTGCTGAGGGCTTGCTGTTTCATATTTAGCAGCCTCAAGTTTAGCCTTATCCTGCATTTCTTTTTCTTTGGTACGCATAATTGCGCTCACCTTAGCCTCTACTTGAGATTGAACATCTTGCGTATATTTTGAACGCAATTCAGCTTTAATCTCAGGCTTCAACTTTGCCTCTAACGCCTTACGCATCTTCATTTCTAAGGCTTGTTTTTCCTTATCATTTATCACAGTTTTTGTAGTAGCCTCAGCTGCTAAAATGGGATCAATAACATTTTCATACCCAGATAGATGAGGCACAATCTTACCGTCTTCGATAAATATTTTATGATCCATAAATTCGTGCAATAGATTCTGATTATCCAGCGTCATAACAATGGCAGCACCACTATCATCTTGCCATTGTTTCAAAATTTCAAACACCCCCTTTTGCTGATGAGCAGAAAATTTATCAAAAGGATTTTCCAATAATAAAACATCGCATGGTCGAACCATAGCGCGTGCCAACTTAACCTTATCAGCTTCAAAAGGCGTTAAGTCTTCCACCTTACCGCCTGAGCGATTATTTAGTCCAAAACGCTTTAAAACATTTAGCACTAATTCCGTTTGCTCATGGCGAGGCACATTTGCACATTCTAATGCTAAAGCAACATTCTCGCCAATATTACGCCAATTTAAAAGCGGCTCATCGATCTGCATTAATGATATATGCATACGCCGGATATTTTTCAAAGCCGAACTATTCTTTCTCATAGTTGAGATATCAATCTGTGCGCGGCCTTGTTTTTTATAAGCACTTACGAGCACCTCACCACGCACAACAGGGGCAATTCCATCCATTGCGCGAAGAATATCAGCCTTGCCGCAATCTGCGGAACCAATTAACGCAGTTGTCTCACCACGCCTAATCTCTAAACTCACATTGCAAGCTCTAATGTCTTGCCCTGTTTCACCATTCAACCATTGACGGGAGAATGTGCCTCCACCCATGCCATTTTGATCAAGCAGTTTTAAGACGCTCTGTGGTTTCTTGCCAGCAATGATATCAACAGCTTTCATTATTAAAATTGGAGCAGCCTCATCTGACAACGTGGGAGCCTTAGCATCTTCAATTTCAGTCTCTTTAACCTTAGCTTTTTTAACTTCGACCTCTTTTACTTGAATAATTTTAGAACCAGTGTCTGGGGACTGTACGGCTTGCTGTTTATCTGCGCCTGTAATTACTTCTGCTTTACCTTCAGGGGTCTTGATTGGGGGTGATTTAGCTTGTTTTTCTTTAAAAGCTGATTGCCGCGTTTGAGGAGCCTTCGTTTGAGGTTGATTAACCGGTTGCTGAGGTTCTACTTTCTTCTCCTTAGCATCATCCTCATCCAGCATATTATCTCCGTATATGGATTTCATCGGCCTACTCCTTCAATTAATAAGCCATGGTTTTGAAGGGCAAATATCCAACGCCCCTTAAACAGCCGATAAATCAATATTCCTGTCAGCGCTATTACAATGGATAGTTCTGTCAAATTGGTGACATTCTGTTCCAAGAGCGCTTTAACAAATTGGCCACCAATACCAGCAGCACCAATAACACCCGAGATGATCAACATCCACCAAGTTGCCAAAGCAATATTAGCTGTAAATAGTTTCATGCGTCCAAAAGCATAGGGCAATTCAATCTTAAAGAATTTTTTCCACATGCTCGCTCCCATAACATCACCTATCTCGATCAAATTTGTTGGCACCTGCTCAAAACTGCGCAGAGTATAAAGCATAGCAAACAATAGGGTTACCATCGAGCAAGTAAAAATAGATATGGTAATGCTAGTAAAAAACAGCACTGAGGTCAGCGCCAATAATGTAAAGAAAATATAGGTCGCTTTAAAAGATAAAATTAGCAGCATCAAACGCCTTAACCCACGCCAGTAAGAAAATAGCGCCCCAAGCGCCGCGCCAAAAATGCCGCCAATGAGAAGCGAAACACCCCATAATAAAAGGCTTTTTATAAAGAGCACCCAATGTCCCAAATTTAAAAACAACAACATTGATGCCAAAGTAACAAGGGTTAAGACAATGGAGCGGCTGATAATTATTATAAGCAAAGTTAAAATGCCCATCCAAATCAGAGGATCAGGTTTACTGGCGGCTGTATTGAAAAAATCGTCAATAACGACAGCACCACTCGAAACCCATGCAAAAAAACCAGCAAAATTTAAATTAAGCCAATCTAAGCCCGCCTTAGCCCAATCACCAAGTGGAATCTCTACTTGTTGAATTTCTTTACTCCATTGTGACCATAGATCTGTTTGCATTCATAAACCCGCAGAAGTTACGTTACATCAAATTAAAGTTAATTCTTTATACATTAAAAACGCACTGTTGTAATTCTAATTATGATTCTCATTACAAAATGTATTTTCATAGTAAGAGAAAAGCAAATAAAGCAATATACAATTCACTTACTCAATTAAATCCAACATAAAATCGCTGATAAACCCTTAATTTTTTATCAATTTAGATAAAAATTCAATAATAAAATCATCTCAACCAAAATGACTAGTGACAAAACATACAAAATATTATATTTACACCTTATCTACTGGGGAAACATCCCAGACCGTATGCGGGAGAGTGTATTCATAAAATAACATGAATATCGCCGAAGGGGAAATACCCGAAATCTCTCAGGCACAAAGGATCGCATGCGAAAAAGATACTCTGGAAAGTCAGATTTAACAATCTGCGCCCACGGTGATAAACAAAGATTAAAGATCTAAATTCTGATCTCTTTGTGAAACTCTCAGGCCATAGACAGAGGGGGCAAATGCAAACGGCTACTACAAAGCTTGTTTGCCACTTGCTATGCTGATTTTTAATCATCGCCCCTTTTGTGATTGGACTGATATGAGTAAAACCGAATTAAAAACCACCCCATTGTTTGAACTCCATCAAGAATTAGGCGCTAAATTAGGCCCATTTGCTGGCTATTCTATGCCTTTATTTTATCCTCTTGGCGTTATGAACGAACATAATCATACCCGCGAAAAAGCAGGCCTTTTTGATATTTCTCATATGGTGCATATGGAAGTAACAGGCGCAAATGCAGAAAAAGCCATCGCGCGCGCCTGCCCATTGGTGCCATCAAGCTTTGAAGACGGTGAATGCCGTTATACATTTTTTCTAAATGAGGAAGCTGGCGTTGAAGATGATTTGATTGTCACAAAATTAGCTGATGAGCGCTTCCTATTGGTAACCAATGCCGGCTGTGCCGACAAAGACATTGCCCATATGAAAGCTATTTGTGAAAGCCTAGGCGCTACCCATACTGTTATCCCTCGCGGGTTCATTGCCCTTCAAGGCCCTAAAGCTGAGCAAGCTATGTTAGACTTAGGTTATGATCTTACAGCTATAGCCTTTATGCATGGCATAGAGACCTCAAGCGGTTGGTTCATTTCAAGATCAGGCTATACCGGCGAAGATGGCTTTGAAATTGCTATGGGTGAAGATGAAATTGCGGACTTTACCAAAAAACTGCTAGATCATGATGATGTTGAAATCATCGGCCTTGGCGCACGCGATAGCCTACGCCTAGAGGCTGGCCTATCGCTTTACTCTCAAGATTTAGATGAAACCACAACCCCATCAGAGGCCGGTCTAATTTGGGCTATTCCCAAAGCGCTTCGTGAGGGCGGCGAATTTATTGGCGCAGATGCCTTAACCGTTAAACTTGCAGAAGGTCGCAAACGCAAGCGCGTTGGCCTAAAGCCAGAAGGCAAAATGCCAGTACGCGCCGGCGCTGATATTGTAAATACTGCAGGTGACACCATAGGTAAAGTTACATCCGGTGGTTTTGGCCCTACTTTTGGCGGGCCAGTTGCCCTTGGCCTGATACCTGCAAATCATGAAGGTGAATTATTCGCAAGCGTTCGCGGTAAGCAAATTCCGCTTGCAGTTCATCCCCTACCCTTTACCCCCCACAATTTTAAACGATAATTAGGAGAGAAAAATGAGCACAATTTATTATACAGATGAGCATGAATGGCTATCCGTTGATGGTGATGTAGCTACTGTTGGCATTACCAATTACGCCCAAGAGCAACTTGGCGATTTGGTTTTTGTTGACCTTCCAGATGTTGGCACTGAGCTTGATCAGGGCGATGATGGGGTAGTGGTTGAATCTGTTAAAGCGGCATCTGATGTTTATGCACCAGTATCTGGTGAAGTAACCGAGACCAATGATGATCTTGGCGAAAATCCAGCACTTGTAAACTCTGATGCAGAAGGCACTGGCTGGCTTTATAAAATGAAGCTCACCGACAAAAGCCAATTGGAAGCTTTGATGGATAAAGCTGCATACGCCGACCACATCGCATAATTCAAGAACAATAAAATTTAAGGAAATAACCATGTCCAAGAACCCATTTTTATATCGTCACATCGGCCCCAATGAAAATGACCAACGTCATATGTTGAAAACTTTGGGCATGCCTTCCTTAGAGACGCTGATTACCCAAACTATCCCTGGTAACATTCGCTATAATAAAGCGTTGGATGTGCCAGAAGGGGTTGGGGAAGAAGAAGCCCTTGCAGAATTGCATGAAAAAATTGAGCAAAACATCGAAACCAAGCCAATGATTGGTCAAGGTTATTTTGGCACCCATGTGCCACCTGTCATTTTGCGTAACCTTTTTGAGAACCCAGGCTGGTATACCTCTTATACCCCATATCAACCCGAAATTTCTCAAGGCCGTTTGGAAATGTTATTTCACTTTCAAACCTTGATTTCTGAGCTAACTGGCCTGCCTATTGCCAATGCCTCACTCTTAGATGAGGCCACAGCCGTTGCAGAGGCCGCTGGCATAGCTTACCGCGCTAAAAATGGCAAACGTAGCGGCATTGTGCTTGCTAATAGTCTTTATCCACAAAGCTTGGATGTACTTTCTACCCGTGGTGAGACCATCGGATTTGATTTAAAACATGGCGCAGATACCATTGATGAAACTTGCTCTGCCGTCATCGTGCAATATCCTGATAGCTTTGGCGAAGTGCAAGATTTCACAACCATTAGTGAAGCTGCAAAAGCAGCAGGTGCATTATTTATTGTAGTGGCAGATCCTATGGCTCTATTAATGAGCGATGCCCCTGCCACTTGGGGAGCTGATATCGTGGTTGGCGCTATTCAACGTTATGGTGTACCACTTGGTAATGGTGGACCTCATGCAGCTTTTATGGCCGTGAGTGAAAAACATACCCGCACAATTCCGGGACGTCTTGTTGGACAATCCATTGATAGCGATGGCAATCCTGCTTATCGCCTAGCGCTTCAAACCCGCGAACAACACATCCGCCGCGAAAAAGCCACATCAAACATTTGCACTGCACAAGCGCTACTTGCCAATATGGCAGCCGCCTATGCAATATGGCATGGTCCTGAAGGCTTGATTCATATTGCTAGCAAAATCCATGGACGCGCATCACGCTTTGCAGCATCGCTTATTGCTGGCGGCATCCCATTAAAAAATGCCAAGTTTTTTGATACGGTGGTTGCTGAAGTTAAAGGCAAAGCAGATGATATCATTAAGGACGCAGAACAAGCTGGTTATCTGCTTCATCAAATAGATGCAGATCATGTGGCTATTGCTTTTGATGAAACCATCGGTCGCAAAGACATTGACACGCTGTGCCATATTTTTGGTGTAAAGCGTCTTGAAGAGCGTGTTGAGGTGCAGCTCACTCCGCGTGATACAACGCATTTCATGACACAAGAGATTTTCCACCAATGCCGCTCTGAGACAGATATGATGCGCATGCTTCGCCGTATGATGGATCAAGACCTTGCCCTTGATAAAGCAATGATTCCGCTGGGTTCTTGCACCATGAAATTAAACGCAGCCGCAGAGATGATCCCTGTGAGCTGGTCAAAGGTTGCTAACATGCATCCCTTTGCCCCAAGTCATCATCTAAAAGGTTATCAAATCATGATCGATGATTTGGATCGTTGGCTATCAGAAATTACAGGCTTTGCAAAAGTTTCATTCCAGCCTAATGCTGGCAGTCAGGGCGAATATGCAGGGCTGCTTGCCATTAAGCGTTACCATGAGGCCAATGGCGAGGGACATCGTAACATCTGTCTTATCCCATCCTCCGCCCATGGCACAAACCCTGCCTCATCACAAATGGCAGGCTATAAAGTTGTAGTGGTTAAATGTACAGAGTCTGGCGATGTGGATTTATCAGACCTTGATGCTAAACTTGAAAAACATGGCAATGATCTTGCCGCTTTGATGATCACCTATCCATCTACCCATGGTGTATTTGAAACCGCCATTAAAACCATCTGCCAAAAAATACATGACCACGGCGGTCAGGTCTATTTAGATGGTGCAAATATGAATGCCATGGTTGGCCTTGCTCGCCCAGGTGATATTGGCGGCGATGTTTGTCACTTGAACCTGCATAAAACTTTTTGCATCCCCCATGGCGGTGGTGGTCCAGGTGTTGGCCCGATTGGCGTTGCCTCTCATCTTGTGCCTCATCTACCGGGTCATTCCATTAATGGCACATCCCATGCGGTATCCGC
>CAKMZG010000099.1 GCA_929200335.1 uncultured Alphaproteobacteria bacterium
CCTATGACAATATACAAATCAAAATCAATGTACAGTCGCCATCGTTATTCACCAGAAATCATAGCCCATGCTGTTTGGTTATATTATAGATTTCCATTTAGCTTAAGAATGATCGAAGATTTGGAGTGATCAACAATTTTAAATCAGTTAAAGGCAGCAGAGAAAGCCAAAGATGCTGCAAAGAACATTCAAACTAGAACAAAATTTCAAAAGATAGTGGAAGGATTAAGGGCTATGACAAGAGTGTTAGGTGGGTTTGATGATTAAAATATGGCCATTTTCATTTTTATCTAAGGTTTTCCGCAGCGTTAGAGCTTCTCTTTTGTTTGAGGAGGCATGGGATCAATTAGCACAAAAGAATAATAAAAAAGCAGAAGAAATCTTTGAGAAATCCGAGCGTATTTTAAGTGACGGACAGATGGCATATAATCTTCCCTATGAATATAAACTTATGAAGGGATATATCAAATTTAGACTAGAAAAACGAAAAGAGTGCTATGATTTGCTTAAAAATGCTTGGTATGACATTGAAGATAGTAAATTAATTTCAGATCCAGATAAAATATATCTAAAGGAGTATATTTTTGGAATAATAAAAATATATAAAGATTTTTACCGACTTTATGGAATAGAGATATTTAGATTGATAAGTTTTGTTGAACTAATTTATCCAGAAGATATTCCTTTAAATGAGATGAGCAGGCAATGGAAAAAACGGTTTCCATGCCGTGATCACCCTAATTGGGATAAGTATGGGGTTTAGGCTAATCTGTAAAATACAAGGTTTAGATAGCAGTTTGCGAATTACACTTCCATTTCTATTGGAGAAGGGCAGGGCTTCTCAGGTATTTTTCTACAAACGTCAACATTTTTTACCATTTGATCAAAAAAATATTGACTAATACATATTTTTTTGATCAAATGGTAAAAATCAAAATTTGATTGTTTTTATAGAAGGCAGATTTGAAACTTTAAATTTAAAGTTTAACCCAAAATGTAGATTTAAAGCAGAATCTAGATCAACATGCATCTGATTTATTGCCGGGAATAGTGTTCATTTAGGCTGATTTACCTAAATGCTACACGCGCTAGTTGGTAGAAATTTAGGCATGGGTTGCTGGTAGTAGATAGAATTTAGTTCAACTATCCAAGTATGTTTTGGCTAAGGGTTTATAAAGATAGTCAATAAAAATATGCAAACCATTAGGAGGTGAAGAATGGGTAAAGCAGCAAAGTTGCAATCACAGTGTGCTGGTAAAGGAGGGGCAATTCATTTTGATGATTTGCATCCATGTTACTCTAATCATGAGGCAAGGGTAGAGGCAGATAGGTGTTATTTTTGCTATGATGCGCCATGTATGAATGCATGTCCAACTAGTATCGATATCCCATTGTTTATTCGTCAAATTTCAACTGATAATCCTAAGGGGGCTGCAAAAACGATTTTTGAACAAAATATCATGGGCGGCATATGTGCTCGGGTTTGTCCAACAGAAACACTTTGTGAAGAAGCGTGTGTTAGAAATGATGCGGAAGAAAAACCAGTAAAGATTGGTCATTTGCAACGTTTCGCCACAGATTTTTTCATGGATAATGTAGCCGCTCACCCTTATGAGCGTGCGGCATCCACGGGCAAGAAAATTGCCATAGTTGGTGCAGGACCTGCCGGTCTTGCATGTGCTCATGCCTTATCAAAAGAGGGGCATGATGTGACCGTTTTTGAAGCAAGAGAAAAATCTGGTGGCTTGAATGAATATGGTATTGCTGCCTATAAAGCAGTTGATGATTTTGCGCAAAAGGAAGTTAATTTTATTTTAGATCTTGGTGGCATTTCCATTGAAAATGGCAAGACCCTTGGGCGTGATATGACGCTTGAAGATTTAAGCAATTCT
Source organism: uncultured Alphaproteobacteria bacterium (assembly GCA_929200335.1). Taxonomy (GTDB): domain Bacteria; phylum Pseudomonadota; class Alphaproteobacteria; order Rhizobiales; family Rhizobiaceae; genus CAKMZG01. The sequence continues at coordinate 1,893 of CAKMZG010000099.1, forward strand.
TATGATGCTGTATTCCTTGGTATGGGACTTGGAGGTGTGCAGTCTTTAGGTTTAGTAGGAGAAGAGCACCCTCGGGTAATAGATGCTGCGCGTTATATTGAAGACCTGCGTCAGGCGAGTGCAAAAGAAGAATTGCCACAGGCCAAATCTGTTCTTGTGATAGGTGGTGGTATGACCGCGGTTGATGTGGCTATCCAAAGTAAATTACTTGGTGCAGAGCAGGTCACAATTGCTTATCGTCGAGGTCAAGAGCAAATGAATGCAAGTTCATATGAGCAGGAATTGGCTCAGACCCATGGGGTGCAAATTTCTACATGGCTGCAACCCAAAACTATTCTTAGTGATGGTGATCAACTAGAGGGTATGGTATTTAATAAAACAAAACTTGATGGTGGTAAATTGGTAGCAACAGATGACGAAGTTACCCTATCCGCTGATCTAATTTTTAAAGCTATTGGACAGAATTTTATCACAGAGCCTGTAACGATAGATATGGCCTTGGAGTTAGAATCTGACCGGATAAAGGTTGATGGTAATTGCAAAACTAATGCCAAAAATATTTGGGCAGGCGGTGACTGTGTTGCGGGCGGTGAAGATCTTACCGTAGCATCGGTTGAAGATGGCAAAATTGCCGCAAAAAATATTCATGAATTTTTGAGTGCTTAGGGAGGAAAGACAATGGCAGATTTAAGAAGCAATTTCATAGGAATAAAATCTCCCAATCCGTTTTGGTTAGCCTCTGCGCCGCCTACGGATAAGGAGTACAATGTAGTTCGCGCTTATGAAGCTGGGTGGGGCGGAGTAGTTTGGAAAACTCTTGGTGAAGATCCCCATCTTGTAAATGTGAATGGACCACGATATGGGGCTATTCATGGAGCAGATCGGCGTTTGTTGGGATTGAATAATATTGAGTTGATTACTGACCGTCCTCTACAAACAAACCTGCAAGAAATTAAACGGGTGAAAAAAGATTGGCCGGATCGTGCCTTGGTAGTATCTTTGATGGTGCCCTGTGAAGAGCAAAGTTGGATCAATATCCTTAAATTGGTTGAAGAAACTGAAGCGGATGGTATTGAGCTAAATTTTGGTTGTCCACACGGTATGTCTGAGCGTGGTATGGGCTCTGCCGTTGGCCAAGTGCCAGAGTACATTGAGATGGTAACTCGTTGGTGTAAACAAAATACTCGGATGCCAGTGATCGTAAAGCTCACGCCAAATATTACGGACATTCGAAAGCCAGCAGAGGCCGCTAATAGAGGCGGTGCAGACGCGGTATCTTTGATTAATACTATCAACTCCATTGTAAGTGTAGATCTTGATCAGATGGCGCCAATTCCAACGGTCGGTGGCAAAGGCTCTCATGGCGGTTATTGTGGTCCTGCGGTTAAACCTATTGCACTTAATATGGTGGCAGAAATTGCCCGCACGCCTGAGCTTGCAGAATTGCCAATCTCGGGCATTGGCGGCATTACCACTTGGCGCGATGCGGCAGAATTTTTAGCCCTTGGTGCTGGTAACCTTCAAGTTTGTACCGCTGCTATGACCTATGGTTTTAAGGTAGTTGAAGAGATGATCGATGGCCTTAGCGATTGGATGGATGAAAAGGGCTATAGCTCTATTGATCAAATTTCAAGAAAAGCAGTGCCTAATGTCTCTGATTGGCAGCACTTAAATTTGAATTACATTGCTAAAGCCAAAATCAATCAGGATCTCTGCATTGAATGTGGACGTTGCCATATTGCTTGTGAAGATACATCTCATCAGGCCATTACAAATATGGTAGATGGTGCGCGTAAATTTGAAGTTATAGATGAGGAATGCGTAGGCTGTAATCTATGTGTGAATGTTTGTCCTGTTGAGGATTGTATTACAATGGAGCAAATGACGGAAGGTGTTGATCCGCGTACTAATAAACCAATTGATAGCAGTTATGCAAATTGGACAACACATCCGAATAACCCTCAGCGTGTGGATGCCGCAGAATAAATTATAACTATGAGTTATTCCGGTTTTATACCATCAATGAAGACGCTTAAAATTGTATTTTGAGCGTCTTTAAATATCTTATCAGATTCTTTGTTCTCTAATAATAATTCAATCTGAAAATAGAAATCAGCATAATGTTGTGTGGTTGCCCAAATCATAAATATTAAATGATAGGGGTTGATGTTTTTTAATAATCCGCGATCAATCCATTGCTGTAGTATGTCTACAGTCTCTTCATATTGTTGTTTTAATGGGCCTGAAAGAGTGCTTTTAATATTTTTTGCCCCTTGCATAATCTCTTGAGCAAAAAGTTTTGAGGATAATGGATTATTTTTGGAATAGTTAAGCTTGCGAATAATGTAATCTTTTATTTCTTCCATAGGATCGCCATCAGCATTTAATTTGCTTAAGGGTATGATCCATAGCTCTAAAATATTTTCTAAAATTGCACCGTAAATATCTTCTTTGCTATTATAATAATATAGCAAATTTGGCTTTGACATACCGGCAGATTTTGCAATTTGATCAAGGGTGCTGCCGCGATAACCAAAGGTGGCAAAAGTCTCTAACGCAGCACTTAGAATTTTTTCATTATTAGCAACTTGAATGCGTGATTGTTTGGGTTTTTTTGCAGAATTACTCTTAGCCATAGTATGAATATTATCCTTGTCTCATCTTAAAACCAGTCATATCTTGCTTTTTAAAATTTAGCAAATGTGGATATATATTTGAATCTTTTATCAAATGGTAAAAAATCTTGCAATTATAGTAATTTTGTATCACACTTAAGAAAATAAGATATTGAGGGAGCAAAATGCATGTCTAATGCTAAGATTTTATTGGCGAGCAATCAACGAATAAATCCTAATCGCCTTTGGGATAGTTTAATGGAAATGGCAAAAATTGGCCCTGGTGTTGCAGGGGGGAATAATCGCCAAACCTTAACTGATGAAGATGGCGAAGGGCGAGCGCTTTTTCAAAACTGGTGCGAGAATGCTGGTTGCGTAATTGGCGTTGATCAAATGGGCAATATGTTTGCCCGTCGTGATGGTACGGATCCGGATGCGCTTCCAATCTATGTGGGGTCACATTTGGATACGCAACCCACAGGTGGCAAGTATGATGGTGTCCTAGGTGTGCTTGCAGGCCTTGAGGTTATTCGCACTTTAAATGATATGAATATTAAAACTAAACATCCAATTATTGCCACCAATTGGACAAATGAGGAGGGCACTCGCTTTGCACCTGCTATGGTTTCATCGGGTGTTTTTGCAGGGGTGCATACTCAGGATTGGGCTTATAATTTAGAAGATGCTGAGGGTCTTAAATTTGGCGATGAATTAGAGCGTATTGGTTGGAAGGGCAATGAGGAAGTGGGAGCACGCAAGATGCATGCATTCTTTGAATTGCACATTGAGCAAGGCCCAATTTTAGAGGCTGAAGGTAAAGATATCGGCGTTGTTACCCATGGCCAAGGTCTATCTTGGACACAAGTGACCCTAACAGGAAAAGAATCTCACACAGGTTCAACGCCAATGCCTATGCGAAAGAATGCAGGGCTCGGCATGGCGAAAATATTAAATCTGGTGGATGAAATTGCATGGTCACATAAACCCCATGCGGTGGGAGCCGCTGGCCATATTGATGTTTATCCCAATTCCCGCAATGTGATTCCTGGGAAAGTGGTTTTTACTGTGGATTTTAGATCACCTGATCTTGCTGTTATTCAAGATATGGAAAAGCGTTTGGCTGAGGGTGCGAAGAAAATCTGTGATGAAATGGGGCTTGGTTTAGAACTGGAAAAAGCAGGTGGTTTTGACCCTGTAACCTTCGATGAAAATTGTGTTGGTGCCATTCGTAATGCAGCAGATCGTCTTGGTTATTCGCATCGTGATTTAATTTCTGGCGCTGGCCATGATGCCTGCTGGATAAATCAAGTAGCACCAACAGCTATGGTGATGTGTCCTTGTGTTGATGGGCTGTCTCATAATGAGGCTGAAGAAATTTCAAAAGAATGGGCGCAGGCTGGCTGTGATGTTTTATTCCATGCGGTGGTGGAGACTGCTGAAATTGTCGACTAATTTATAAAATCTTGGAGGAATAAATGGCAACAAAAGTAATTAAAAGTGGAACCGTTTGTACAGCAGACCGCACTTATAAAGCCGATGTTTTAATCGAAGGTGAGGTGATCAAACAAATTGGAGAAGACCTCAAAGGCGATGAGTATATTGATGCTGAAGGTGCTTATGTCATCCCTGGGGGCATTGATCCACATACTCATTTAGAAATGCCTTTTATGGGGACAACTGCTGCTGAAACTTTTGAATCTGGCACATGGGCAGCGGCCTGTGGTGGCACCACCATGGTCGTTGATTTTTGTCTGCCGGGTGCTGATGGCTCTATTAAAAATGCTATCAATGAATGGCATCGAAAATCTGCGCCACAGATTTGTTCTGACATTGGTTATCATATGGCAATAACCGGTTGGGATGAGAGTGTCTTTAATGAAATGAAAGATGCCGTAGATATGGGGGTAAATTCTTTCAAACATTTTATGGCCTATAAAGGTGCATTGATGATTGAAGATGATGAGATGTTTGCCTCATTCAAACGTTGTGCTGAACTTGGCGCACTGCCTATGGTACATGCCTATTCACGCCCACCAGAGTTGGAAGGTGAGGCGGCAAATCGTGCTATCACAATTGCTGATGCTGCGGGTGTTCCTCTATACATCGTGCATGTATCTTGCGAGCAATCTCATGAGGCCATTCGTCGTGCTAGGCAAAAGGGGATGCGAGTTTATGGGGAACCATTGATACAATTTTTAACCCTTGATGAAAGTGAATATTTTAACAAAGATTGGGATCATGCGGCACGCCGTGTGATGTCGCCGCCGTTCCGCTCTAAAGATCATCAAGATAGTCTTTGGGCAGGGTTGCAGTCGGGTAGTCTACAAGTTGTAGCAACTGATCATGCCGCCTTTAATACAGAACAAAAACGCGCTGGCCTGAATGATTTTCGTATTATTCCAAATGGTTCCAATGGCCTTGAAGAACGCTTGGCTGTACTGTGGACAGAAGGTGTTGAAACAGGGCGTTTAACGCCAAATGAATTCGTCGCGGCCACCTCAACTAATGTTGCAAAAATTTTAAACATCTATCCCAAAAAAGGCGCAATCGTTGAAGGTGCTGATGCAGATATTGTAGTTTGGGATCCAAAGCTTACTAAAAACATTAGTGCCACCAATCATCACTCGGTATTGGATTATAATGTTTTTGAAGGTTTTGAGGTTAAGGCGCAAAGCCGCTATACTTTGAGCAGAGGGGAAGTAATCTGGGCTTGGGGGCAAAACTCGCAGCCACAACCTGGTAGAGGTCGTTTTGTTCCACGTCCAGCATTTTCATCCGCTAGTGAGGCATTGAGCAAATGGAAAGCGTTGACAGCACCAAAGCAAATTAAACGAAATCCAATGAATATACCTGCTGGGATTTAAGTCAAGTAGTTGCAGGGAGTGGTTTATTACTAATTAATTGAGGAGAGATAAAATGAGTTCCACACATGAAATAAAGGATCTAAGTGGCTTAGATCCAAATTTATATAATGAGGATCAATTGCCCACGAGCGCTGCTGAGCGCACATGGGATTGGGTGGCTATTGCGGCTCTTTGGGTCGGTATGGTGGTTTGTATACCTGCCTATCTATTGGCCTCTTATTTGATTGGTTCTGGCATGAGTTGGGATCAAGCAGTCATGATCATCGGTTTGGCAAATTTTATAGTGCTTATTCCAATGATTTTAATTGGTCATGCTGGTACAAAATACGGCATACCATTTCCTGTACTTTTGCGTTCGTCCTTTGGCCCTTCTGGGGCAAAAATTCCGGCTGTTGCGCGTGGTATTGTTGCTTGTGGGTGGTTTGGTATTCAAACTTGGGTAGGTGGCTCTGCTATCTATGTTATTTTCAATACGCTTTTAGGCGGTGCGCTTGCTGGAGATCCCATCGGATTTCTTGGCATTAATTTAGCACAATTTATTTGCTTCTTGGCTTTTTGGGCTTTGCATCTTTATTTCATTAAAAATGGTACGGAATCTATTCGCTGGTTAGAAACCTATGCGGCACCTTTCTTGTTATTAATGAGCTTCGCGCTTTTAGCTTGGGCATATTTTAAAGCAGGTGGTTTTGGTGAAATGTTATCAACGCCTAGCCAGTTTGCAGAAGGTCAACCTAAAGAAGGTCAATTCTGGGGGGCTTTTTGGCCAAGCTTAACAGGCATGATAGGATTTTGGGCAACCCTTGCTTTAAACATCCCTGACTTTACTCGCCACGCAAAAAGTCAAAAAGATCAATTGTTGGGTCAATTAGTCGGCTTACCAATTCCTATGGCAGTTTTTGCCTTTATCGCATCTGCTGTGACATCAGCGACTATCGTGATTTATGGTGAAGCCATTTGGGATCCAATTGCATTGTCTGAGCGCATGGGCGGCTTTGGTATTATCATTGCGCTTGTGGCATTGGTGATTGCAACACTTACTACAAACTTAGCTGCCAATGTGGTGGCACCAGCCCATGGTTTTGCAAATCTCGCACCGAAAAAAATTAACTTGCGGATGGGCGGTTATATTACGGCCGCTATCGGCATTGCCATGTTCCCATGGATTTTAGTTAATCATATCGTCGGTTGGTTGATTGGTTATTCAGCGCTTTTGGGGCCAATTGCTGGTATCATGTTAGCAGATTATTATTTACTGAGGAAAACCGAATTAAAAGTTGAAGATCTGTTTAAATCTAATGGAATTTATTCAGCCTCTAATGGTGTAAATTGGGCAGGCATTCTAGCTTTGATTATTGGCATTTTGCCGAATATTCCAGGTTTTCTTGTAGGCGTTGGTTTAAGCTCTGGCACATCACCATTCTTTACAAATGTTTATAATTTTGCATGGTTTGTTGGATTGTTTGTTGCTGGTGCCGCTTATCTGATTTTATCAGCAGTTATGAATAAAAAATAAGCAGTATTTAATTTAGTAAAAACACGCGGAGAATTTAAATATTCTTTGCGTGTTTTTGTGGTTCAACTATAAACCTTTTAGATTTGAAAATTCCACACCAGATTATTCAACACTTTCGAGAAGGGATATGTCGTATTTTTTAAGGGTCAAATAAAATTTTAAGGAATTTGACCTATTTGATTTTCTTAGCTTTGTTGCA
>CAKMZG010000100.1:0-698 GCA_929200335.1 uncultured Alphaproteobacteria bacterium
CTGTAGGTCATTATTGAAATATGTCTATTTTTGAACACACCGGCCCTAAAGCTCAAGTTCATCTTAAGAATATTGAAGTTCCCATTTGGTTTTCTCAAGTTAGGGATGCTATTGCCTATATGCGCTTGCCAGAAGAAACATTAGAGACTGTAGCGATCTATGTTAACGATATGGGGAAAGCACAGAATTGGGATTTTCCAGAAGATAATACTTGGATTAATGTTAATGATGCGTTCTTTGTCATTAATAGTAAAAAATCTGGCGGCATGGGCGCCCCAGAAGCTGTGCCATTTGGCACTCATGATCAGGCAAATATTTTTACATCCAAATATGGTGGGGAAATTGTAAAATTGAATGACATACCAGATGATTATATTTTGGCTCCTGTTGATTTATCAACATATGAGATGGAAAAAGCTGGAGAAGTAAAATGAGCCTTTCAAGAAGACGATTTATTACGATTTCTGCGGGCTCCGGTCTAACATTTGGATTTGGAACATCTTCTACTGCTGCCAATACAGTCACATGGCGCGGAACAGCATTGGGAGCAGAGGCAAAGCTTGTGTTAACAGGAATTTCTATAAAAAAAGGTGATGAATTGATTGTTCGTGTTCGTAACGAGATTGATCGCTTGGAAAATATATTTAGCCTATACCGACAAGAAAGCTTGTTGGTTAAACTCAATCGCGATGGTACTT
>CAKMZG010000100.1:708-7822 GCA_929200335.1 uncultured Alphaproteobacteria bacterium
ATGGTACTTTGATTGCCCCGCCACATGAAATGTTAGAGCTGTTTTCGCTAATTGATAATCTTCACAAAATCAGCGGTGGGTTGTTTGATCCTACAATTCAGTCTTTATGGAAACTTTATGCTGAAAATAAAGGCAAGCCTAAATCTGTTGCAATAGAGAAAATTTTGCCGCGCATTGGTTGGAAGAATGTGCATTATAACAGTACTCAAATCCAATTTAATATGGCTAAAATGGCATTAACATTAAACGGAATTGCTCAAGGTTTGATTACGGATAAAATCACCGCTTTATTGAGATCTGAGGGCTTGGAAAATGCTGTTGTTAATATGGGTGAGATAGCGACACTTGGTTTAGATAAAATGGGGCAACCTTGGCAAGTTGGTATAGCTGCGATGGGAGACAGTAAGGCCGAAGAATATGTGGCTTTGAAAAATCAAGCTATTGCAACATCTTATGCAATGGGAACTACATTTGATGGGGCTAACGGACATATTATCAATCCCAAGTCAGGCGCTACGGTCTCCTCAAATTGGGCTAGAATTAGTGTTATTCATAAGTCAGCAGCATTTGCAGATGGTTTATCAACGGCAGCTTTAATGATGCATAAAAACCAACTCCAAAGAATTTTACTGAATGTGAAAAATACACGTATAATAACAAGAAATAATGATATTTATCTAAATGAGTGATAGATAAAAAATTCCATAATTAACATTATGGCTCACGTTAACAATTTAGAAACTACCCATCTCTATTTAGCCACAAAAGAGACATATCTAAATAGCTTTGACATAACTATGCTTCAAAAACTCTCATCAAACTCTTCAGTCTGTTTAAATGTACCAGCCTTCAACCGCAGGCTGTCCTCAAGGATAGAAGCAAGGGATGCAACGCAAACGAGAACACCCGAAAATGGCACAATGGATATAGCATATTTTTTAGGCATGTAATTTGATTTAAAAACCAAACCGCCATCTTCCCAAGCAAAATACCACATTTCCCAATATTTTCCGCCCATCGTCTCCACTGCTTCTAGGCCATAGATAATCATCACAATACCTAATCCACAGATAACCAATTTCCAAAACTGTCGAATGAAAAAAGCCGCTTTCAGTGGCAGGTATGAATAAATCAAATCCAGTGCGATATGGTCATTGTCACGCACGGTTATCGCCAAGGCAAAGAAAACCAACCAGATGTTACTGAGAACAGTTAGGAGGTCGCCCCAAACGGGCGGATTTTCAAAAACATACCGCATAACAACGGAATAGACGGTAAAGACAACCATCATTAAAAGAAGGATAGAGCAGAAGGCGGTTAAAATCTTTTTAACTGCGCGGTCAAATAATACTATAGCGGATAGCATATGAATTCCCCTTTTATTAGGTTTGTCGATCTGTATTCCATTAATTTACAAATCCAAGTGTACGCGGCAGAAACATCGTAAAAGCAGGAACAACTATCAAAATAAAGAGCAATACAAAAAGTGCAACGAGGAATGGAAGCATCGCTATAGCGACTTTTTCAAGCCGTACATTTGCGATTGCCCCTGCGGTAAAGAATGCGACACCAACGGGCGGTGTGACTGAACCAATAAGGAATCCTACAACAACGACCAATGCAGCTTGAACATCGGGATAACCTGCTTTGACCATCACATCGACCAGCACTGGGCCAACGATAATGATGTTTGCTGCTGAATCCATGACCATGCCAAGCAAGCATATGAATAGAACCAAAACCAACGCAAACATTAAGTGGTTATCTGTATAGCTTAAAAGCCATTGCTCTAAATCATTAATCGCGCCAAGTGAGGTCAACAACCAACTGAACGGACCTGATGCAGCAATAATTATAAAGACCATGGCAGAGTTGCGGAAGGCGCGCTCAAAAGCACTTTTGCAGTTAGACCATGTAATAGTTTTATAAACGAACAGACCTACAAGCAAGGCGATTGTCGCGGTTAATGCGCCTGCTTCAACCACGCCTGCTATGCCAAAAACAACAGAGCCTACAAGAACAATAGGGATGAGTAACGCAAAAGAAGATTTATAACTAACAATTGCAATTGCCTTAAGGCTAAAAGGCTCTTCGCTACGTTCAAAATTCTTGCGCCGTGCGATGATATAATTAATCAACATCAAAAGCGCGCCGATCATTAAACCTGGAATAATACCGCCAGCAAATAGCGCTCCGACAGAAATGCCACCTGCATTCGCTAAGACAATCATCATAATTGATGGCGGGAGAATGCCACCAATTGTAGAGCTAACAGCCGTAATTGCAGCGGCAAATGCAGGGGGATAACCTGCGCGTTTCATTGCGGGCACCATCAAAGAACCAACGGTGGCAGTATCAGCAACTACCGAACCATTCATGCCTGCAAAGAACATGCTAACCAATACATTGGCTTGCGCCATGCCACCTCGCATCCGTCCAATCAAGCGCTGACTTAATTCAACCAGACGATCTGTGATCGTTGCACTTGTCATAAGTTCGCCCGTGAGCATGAAAAATGGGATGGCGGTCAGCGGCACTGAATCGATTGCACTGAACATTTGACTTGGGATCAATATCAATGGTGCTGCATCGGTGATAAGGATATAGACGACTGGAATGACAATTAAGGTGAACCCCACGGGGGCGCCGAGCATTATCAGCATTACCAAAATAACCAGCAGCATTACGCTTTCCATGTGAGCTATTCCTATCATGATTTAATAAAAAAGGGAGTGTTCTGATCAAAAAATTGGTGCGAAATTTGATCTCGCACCAATTAGATTTAAAAAGTATAATTCAAACTAAAGAGCGCCTGCTTCTTTTAACTGTGCAATGAAATCAGTCATGCCTTGCTCTTCTAGAACACGTTGAGCGGTTGCTGGATCAAAGCTGCCCTTAGCATTTAACCAAGCTTCAATTGCGCCTGCACGCCACTGAGCCATTTCGGCATCAGTTGGCACATACCATTCAGTGATAGATGCTTTGATTTCTTTTTCACCAGCTTCCACCCAAGCACGATCAAGCTCTTGCACTTTTTCACCAAAAGCTTTTGCTGCTGTGTGCAACCATTCTTTTTCTTGGTCGCTAAGCGCATCATATTGTCGTTTATCCATAGACAATTGATTGCCTGACCATGAGCCACCGATTTCAGTGAAATATTTAGCAACTTCGTGTAGTTTTGCGACTTGCTGCCATGGTGTAGCAACATATTGTCCTGAAACAACGCCCGTTTGTAGACCCTGATAAAGTTGACCCCAATCATATGGTACAGGAATTGCGCCCCAGTTTTTAACAAGCGTATATTCAATTGGGCTTTTGGTTACGCGCCATTTGATACCTTTCATGTCTGATGGGACATGAACGGAGCCATGGGCATTACCAAGTTGACGAAATCCACCGCTGGAATAAACGGTTAAACAAACATGACCCGCTTCTTCTGCTGCGATATCACATTGCTTTTTTGCAAGCCACTCAGAAGAAATGCGGTCTGCATCTTCAATGCTTTTGAAAATATATGGTAAATCAAAAATGGCTAAGGCTGTGCCGAAATTACCAAAATTTGCTGTTGAACTTGTCCAAAGCTGCAAAAGACCTTGGTTGGCTTGTTCGCCACAAGATTGTTCGCTGCATAATGATTTGCGGTAGTGTGGCTCGATACTCATTTTGCCACCTGAAATTTCTTTCAGTGTTGGTATCAATGCCTGATCGATAGCATCACCAATTGGCATTCCCAAAAACCCAACCGTACCCAGTTTGAGAACCTTTTCGGCATTTGCCGCTTGTGTAAACATTGTCGTCGCTGATAAGATGCAAAGCACCTTAAGTATAGATTTAATTCGCATTGAATTCACCTCCTATGAATTATTTAAGCTTGCTTGCATCTTTCACATCGTCGCCCTGCAATGAAAGTGACAGATTTGTTTAATAAAGGTGACAGTTAAATATCTGTGTCACGAAAGCGCTATCCTAGGGTATAGTTGAACTTGAATGATGTTAAAATTCTGAGGAACGAGCTAGTGGCTTCAACTACACCTAAATTCATGAAACTGCCTGAAAACTCTAAACTGAGTTTGCGCGATCAAATTTGCGAAGTTGTCAGTGCTGCTATTGCCTCGGAATCGTTGGCCAGTGATCGTCCCTTGCCATCGTGTAGAGCCCTTGCAAAACAATTCGGCGTTTCTAGGAATACTGTTTTTGCTGCTTATAATCGGCTGATTGATTTAGAGTTTTTGGTATCACGTGACAGATCTGGATATTTCGTTAATCCACAAATGGTCGCGATGAAGCAAGCCGAGAAAGAGGCTTATCTTACAACCTCAGATCATGGGCCATGTCCGGTTACTTTTCCAGAAAGTAATTTGATGCCAATCGTTAATCCGTTAGATTGGAACAGTTATCCATATCCTTTTATTTATAACCAAATTGATCCTGATCTATTTCCTGTTGACGGTTGGCGTGAGTGCACGCGCCAAGCTTTGGGACGAATTTACGCTGAAGAAGATGAAATTTTAATTACCCTTGGTGCTCAAAATGCGCTATTCATTCTGGGTACTATTTTTGCTCAATCGGGCAAACCAATAGGGTTTGAAGATCCCGGTTTTTTTGGAGCCCGCAATGCGTTTTTGCTTGCCAATAATGAACTGGTTGGCGTTCCCATTGATAGTGAAGGGATAATACCTTCTGCCATATCTGACGATTGCCAGTTGGTTTTTACAACGCCAAGCCATCAGTTTCCGACCATGGTGACGATGAGCCAATCTCGGCGTGAGCTTCTATTAGCAGAAGCACATAAAAAGGACTTTTTAATCATTGAAGACGATTATGAGGCTGAAATGAATTACATCGCTAATTCCTCGCCCTCGTTACGCTCGATGGATAAGACAGGCCGCGTGATATATATCGGCAGCCTATCAAAAACCATATCACCCGGTATCCGAATGGGCTTTATCGTCGCTCATCGCGATATCATCAAACAGGCGCGCATTGCACGTGGTGTTATGATGCGACATCCACCAACAATTCTACAAGAAATCTTGGCGCTGTTTTTTCAGTTGGGTTATTATGATGCTCAGCTTCGTAACATCGAACGGCGTTATAAAAAGCGTTGGCATGCCATGGATAACGCGTTAAAAAAATACCTTGGAATGATAGAGCGTACTCGATCTGAAGGTGGGACATCCTTTTGGTTAACGGGGCCAAAAGAATTTGATGCATCCAAATTAAAAGCGCGCCTTAAGGAAAAAGGCGTATTGATTGATAGAGGACAAGACTATTATTTGAATCGTAGTGACAGCAGAGGTTTTAGATTAGGATTTGCCTATGTGCCGATTTCAAAACTTGAAGACGGCGTGCGAATTATTGCAGAAGAAGTTCGCTTAATGCTTAATGAGTTGAGTTAAAAAGCCATCTGTCCCTTCGATTCGCATCATCTGTCTCTCGTCTTAATCATGATTTTACACCTATTTTTTAACCACAAACATTCACACCACCATGCAACATGCAAAGCGTATAAAATAAAGGAATTGGCCTTTTGAAAGATCTAAATGAAGCAAATGAAAATCTAGTGCCTTTCCAATATCACGTATCAGACGCGGTCTTGGAAGAAATCCGTAGCCGTGTTGCCAATTATCCTTGGCATGAGATGCCAGATGATGGTGGCTGGGAATATGGCACTAACATGGATTATCTAAAAGAGTTGTGCGCCTATTGGGTGGACGGATTTGATTGGCGCGCGCAAGAATCCCGCATTAACAGTTTTAACCATTTCAAAACCCCCGTTGAAGGCATCAACATGCATTTTATCCATGAAAAAGGCAGCGGAAAAAACCCAATGCCCTTGATAATTAGTCATGGCTGGCCGGGTTCTGTTGCTGAGTTTTTTGATTTGATCGAGCCGCTAGCACATCCAGAGCGCTTTGGCGGTAACATCGAAGATGCTTTTACAGTTATTGCGCCTTCACTGCCTGGTTTTGGTTTTTCAGGTCGTCCTCCACGCCCATATGGGCCGCGTAAAATGGCATCCGTTCTCAACTCATTAATGACAGATAATCTAGGGTATAAAAATTATCTCGCGCAGGGCGGCGATTGGGGCGGCGCAATTTGTTCTTTGCTTTGTTATGACCACGCACCCGCCTGTTTTGCAATTCATATTAACGTGCTTACTATGCGCCATGCTGATGGTCCGCAAACACCAGAAGAAAAAGCATGGTCAGAACAATTTGACCGCGACCAGATTATGCAAGATGGCTATCGCACACAACAAGCAACGCGCCCACAAACCCTTAGTTATGCAATGATGGATAGTCCTGTAGGCATTGCCGCATGGTTGGTAGAAAAATTTAATTCTTGGTCAGATGTTGAAAACAACGACATCGAAAGCGCTCATTCAAAAGATGAATTATTGACCAACATCATGATTTATATCACCACAGGTACATTCAACACGGCATCTTGGATTTACTATGGCCGCCGCGAAGAGGGTGGGCGTATTTTGTCATCTGAAGGCCGTCAGGTTGAAGTGCCTACAGGTTGCGCTGTGTTTCCTGCAGAAATGCTTAACTGGCCGCCGCGCTCATATGCTGATCGAATATATAATATCCAACATTGGACAGAGATGCCTCGTGGCGGTCACTTTGCAGCGATGGAAGAGCCAGAAATGCTCTTAAACGATATCAGAAAATTTGCACGAACATTACGCAGTTAAATCTAATGAATACGAAAACGGAGAGAACCTATGACCCTTTCACATACTGAATATCAAGCCATTGCAACTAAATTAAAGCCTAATGGACAAGCTTTCATTGATGGTAAATTTTGTGATGCCGCAGATGGTGCAAAGTTAGAAACTATTAATCCAGCAACCGGTGAAGTAATCACAGAATTTGCTCATTGCGGTGCGGCAGATGTTGATCGTGCCGTAAAAGCTGCAAGACGCGTTTTTGATGAGGGCAAATGGTCAAGATGCTCGCCTGAAGACCGTAAAGAGGTGCTTTTTAAGCTTGCTGATTTAATTCTTGAAAACAATGATGAATTAGCAGTTCTAGAAAGCTTGGACGCTGGTAAAACCATTTCTGATTGTCTTGCTGAGACGGGTTGCGAGGCTGCAAATTATTTC
>CAKMZG010000100.1:7832-8893 GCA_929200335.1 uncultured Alphaproteobacteria bacterium
GTGACGCACTTGCCCTTGTGGTTAAAGAGCCCGTTGGTGTCGTTGGTGCTGTAGTGCCGTGGAATTTTCCGTTTTTAATGGCGGTGTGGAAAATAGCAACAGCGCTTGCTGCGGGTTGTTCCATTGTTATCAAGCCGGCTGAACAAACCCCGCTTTCGCTGATTAAATTAGGCGAATTCCTCAACGAGGCTGGTGTCCCAGCAGGCGTTGTTAATATTTTGCCAGGTCTCGGAGAAACCGCTGGCCAAGCTATCGGCCTTCATAATGACATTGATGTGGTTACATTTACAGGCTCTACAGAAGTTGGCCGCATGTTTATGCGTTATTCAGGCGATAGTAACCTTAAAGGTGTTGGTCTAGAACTGGGTGGCAAAAGTCCGTTTATAGTGCTCGACGATGCGGATATCACCGATGATTTAATTGAACATGCTGCAATGGCTGCGTTTTGGAATGGCGGACAAAATTGTTCAGCTAATATGCGCCAAATTATTGCAGCACCTCTAGTTGATGAATTTTTAGAAAAAATATGCAAACGTGTAAAACAATTTAAATTGGGAGACCCTTTAGACCCATCAACAACTCTTGGCCCGATGATTTCAAAAGAGCATAAAAACTCTGTTATGCGCTATATTGAAAAGGGAACTAGCGAGGGCGCTAATCTGATCACGGGTGGCGATATTGACATGGTGGGTAGTTTTATCGAGCCGGCTATTTTCGATAAAGTTACAAATGATATGACGATAGCACGAGAAGAAATCTTTGGGCCTGTGTTGGGCGTGATGTCAGTAAACAATATGGAGGAAGCCCTATCCATTGCTAATGATACGGAATATGGCCTGCATGCAACCGTATTTACCAAAGATCTCGATAGAGCTATTTCAATGGGAAGAAAACTCCATTGTGGCACTGTCGCAATTAATGGCTTTACTGAGGGTGATATAAAAACACCATTTGGTGGTTATAAAATGTCAGGATCCCTAGCGCGTGAAAACGGCACTGAGGCACTAGACCAATATCTTCAAACCAAAACAATATGGATCCAAACTCAGGCTTCTTAATTG
>CAKMZG010000101.1:0-3799 GCA_929200335.1 uncultured Alphaproteobacteria bacterium
CTTGTTAAGTGTATTTGGAATTTCTCGCAGAACCTGATTATTACTCATGCTTGTTGCTCCGCAATTTTTAAAATTATTTTACTTTTCTTTTTATCTGTCCATGCATTAAAGGCAACTGCAATGATGATGGCGCTGCCAGAAATTGCCAATTGCCAGAAGGGAGAGACATCAATCACGGGCAGGGATTTATTAATCACTCCAATAAATAGGGCACCTAAAGTTGCACCTAAAACAGAGCCTGCACCACCTGCAATGGCAATGCCGCCAATAACACAAGCTGCAACCACATTTAATTCAAACCCTTTAGCAATATCCACATAGGCAGCTGTATAGCGAGCAATCCATAAATATCCACAAAGCCCTGCTACTGCACCTGAAATAGCAAATGCAAAAAATTGTGTTTTTCCTACATTAATGCCTGTATATATGGCCGCTTGTGGGTTTCCTCCGACTGCAAAAAAGGCTCGCCCTAAAGTGGTGCGATTGACCAGAATAACAAACCCAATAATCATCAAAATCGCAATCCAAGAAAATACAGGAATAGTAAGAAATTCTGTTCTTGGAAAGGCTACAAAGGCTTTACTCATTTCATGGGCATTGACCCATTCACCATTGGTGAGTAGAAAAATTATGCCTCTAAATATAGCAAGAGTTCCTAAGGTTACAACGATAGGAGGGATGTCTAATTTCCAAACCAAAATGCCATTAAAAATCCCCATCAATGTGCCTAGGCCGATGGCAATTGTAATCAATAAGGGAACAGGAAAATCAGGAAATGCTGTATTAATTAAAGCAACACACATTCCAGATAATGCTAAATTTGCAGCAACGGATAAGTCAATACATTTCGTCAAAATTACCACCATTTGACCCAAGGCTAAAATAATTAAAATGGAGGTATCTGAAAAAATTTCGTTTAAATTATAAGGTTTCCAAAAATTTTCTGCACGCAAGGAGACCAGCGCAATTATAAACACAATGGCAAGGGCTAAAAGATTTTCACGTGAAAACAGTAGGCGCTTAATATTCATATTATTCTCCAATGCCTGCGGCTGTTTTTACTAAAATTTCGGGTGTCAAACCTTCGTTGATAAATTCACCAGCAATTAAACCATCCCGCATTACAATAACACGATCAGACATACCTAAAATTTCTGGTATTTCTGACGACACCAAAATCACCGCCAAGCCTTGTTCTGCTAATTCGGTGGTAAACTCATGCACCGCAGCTTTAGAGCCAATATCAATACCCTTGGTAGGTTCGTCTAGAATAATAACCCGTGGTTCTGTTGCCAGCCATTTTGCAATCACAACTTTTTGTTGATTGCCGCCTGAAAGATTGCCCACATGTTGGTCTAGTGAGGCTGCACGTAAATCAAGTCGCTGGGTATATTCGCGTGCTAATTTAAATTCCTCCGTTGCTCGTAGAAATCCCTTCTTTGAGGTATGGGATAAAGAGGGTAGAGAAACATTTTGATAAATCGGAAGACCGGTTACAGCACCCTGTTTGCCACGATCTTCCGGCACATATACAATGCCATGTTTAACCGCACCGGCAGGTGAATTAATGGTCGTTACTTTTTCATTAATACGAATGGCGCCACGGGAAGGTTTTGTGATGCCAAAAAGTGCTTGCATGAGTTCACTACGACCTGCACCTACCAAACCATAAAAACCCAAAATTTCGCCCGCATGTAATTTAAAATTTATTCCGGAAAACTCGGTAGGATGCTCATAACCCACCACAGATAAAACTTCATTACCGATCTTATGGATACGGTTTGGAAAAACATCAGCAATTTCTCTGCCTACCATCATTTTTACCAAATCGCCTTCATTGACATCTTTGATTAAACCATCAGATACAAATTGCCCATCACGAAATACGGTGTAGTGATCAGCAATGGTAAAAATTTCATCAAATTTATGGCTGATAAATAAAATTGCTTTTCCCTCATTTTTCAAAATTTTCACCAACTCATAAAGCTCGTTAATTTCTTTATGAGAAAGCGATGCCGTGGGTTCATCCATAATTACAACACGCGCATCAATAGATAACGCACGCGCAACAGCTACCAAATGTTTATTGGCAATTCCAAGATCAGCTAATTTTGTAGTTGGATCAATATCAGCAGAAATAGTCTTCAACATTTTTTCAGCATCGCTGTTGAGCTTTGCCCAATCAATCAAACCCATTTTGTTTTTTGGTGCGTGGCCAAGATAAATATTTTCTGCCACTGATAATTCATCGAATAAAACGGTCTCTTGGTGAATTGCCGTAACACCAGCATTAGATGCGTCTCTGGGTGTGGGAAATTTAATATCATTACCGTCCATCGAAATGGCACCGCCATCAGGTTGATAGATGCCCGTGAGTATTTTGACAATGGTAGATTTACCTGCGCCATTTTCACCAACAAGTGCAGTGACTTGACCAGGATATAATTTCAATTGAACTCCATCTAATGCTTTAACGCCTGGAAAATTTTTCTCAATATCATTGAGTTCCAAAATGGGCGCATTATCATGCAAATTTGTTTCTATTTTTATTATCGTATTCTCCATGGCTCAACCTGTTGATATAAAATAATTAAAATGGCTGATGCAAAGCACCAGCCATTTTATATTTATACGGCTTAGAAAATGTCCTTGAAATCTTCAACGTTAGAGCTGTCATAGACAAATGGATCTGACATCGCTCCTTCATTGTTTTCATCTAATTTTACATTGCCCATGCGGCCCATTGGAATTTCAGCGCCAGGCTTTGTTTCTGCTTTACCCTCAATAAGAGAGTTTGCAATCATGGTTGCAGAATAACCCAGATCAATAGGGTTCCAAATGGCAAAAGATTTTGTTGCACCAGATTTAACATGGGCTGCAAGCTCTGATGGCAGACCAAGACCCGTTGCATTGATCTTACCAATTTTACCCGCATCGGTTACCGCTTGAGCAGCTGCTAAGATGCCTACAGTAGTTGGGGCAATGATGGCTTTTAAGTTTGGATATTTTTCCATCAAGCCTTTGGCTTCACGGTAAGATTTATCTGCTAAATCATCGCCATAGACGGTTGCAACAACCTCAATGCCTTTATAATTTGACACCACTTTATTCATTTCTTCAATCCAAATATTTTGATTGGTTGCTGTTGCTGAAGCGGATAGCACCGCTACCTCACCACCTTCAGGCAGGTGATCTGCTGCAAGTTTTACAATCATATTACCAATTAAAGGATTGGATGAAGGATTTAAGTGCATTTGACGGCCTTCAGGTGCCACACCAGAATCCCAGGAAATTACTTTAATGCCGCGCTTCATGGCTTTTTTTAAGGCTGGCACAAGAGCATCTTTATCGTTTGCTGAAATTGCAATGGCATCTACATTCTGGGCAATGAGTGAGTTGATAACTTCGATTTGACCCTCAGCAGTTGTATCTGTTGGCCCTGTATAAATAATTTCTACATCGCCCAATTCTTTAGCTGCTTCTTCAGCACCCTTTGCTGCCGCTTCAAAAAAGCCAATGCCCAAGGCCTTTACAACAAGTGCAATTTTCTTTTTCTGAGCAACGGCGGGGCCAGCAAAAAGTACCCCAGCAGCAATAGTAGCAATTGCAAGTTTTTTTAAAATATTCATATAGTCCTCCATTAGGTTTTAATGATTCATTGCGCAAATTTAAGCAGAAGGCGCTTCACTACGTTTTGCTGCCTTAGTTTGAGCAACAATCAGATTGACGCCCGCAGTTTCCAACATTTGCGCTGCACGATCTTCAACTTTATCATCAGTAATTAGCGTGGTGGTTTTTT
>CAKMZG010000101.1:3809-5160 GCA_929200335.1 uncultured Alphaproteobacteria bacterium
CGGACAAAGCACTAGGCTTGATCGTTTAGAAAATTTTGAAGAATCAGCTAAGATGATTAATTCATCCGCTTGGTTCATCAATTTTTGTTCTGCCTGCAACACCAAAGGATCGGGCTCCATCAATCCGATTGGAGCAAGGCCATGTACGCCCATAAACATTTTTGTTGCGTAAAAATTTCGTGTTACATCGTTATCAAATGGGCTTAAAATAATATTTTGTTCGCGGTAAATAACGCCGCCCGATAAAACAATTCTATTTTTTGAATGATGCAACAAATGTTCTGCTATGGGAAAAGAATTGGTAAAAATTTGCAGACGCCGTGTTGCTAGAGGGTGCACCATTTGAAAGGTTGTTGTTCCACCATTAATGATAATAGCCTCACCATCTTGGCAAAGATCAGCAGCACTTCGAGCAATGGCTTGTTTTTGACGGATGTTAATTGCTTGATTAACTGAAAAGGGACGCCCTGCAAGTCCTGAAAATTGAGGAGGATTGATGCTTTCTGCGCCACCTCGCACACGGCGAATTTTTTTGGCCAAATGCAATGCAGCAATATCACGGCGAATAGTAGCTTCAGAAGAATTTGTCAATTCCACTAGGTCTTGGACGCTCGCCATAGGTTTTTCTTGAACAGCAGATAGAATAATCCGATGTCTTTCGCTTTCATGCATATCATTTGCCTCCTTTGCCACTAAGATTTCATTAGAAACGATCATTGTCAATCATAAAATTAAAAATTTGATTGTTGTTTACTTTTTTTGATTGTTTTTGATTGACATTTGGCTCTGATTTCGCGATTTATAAGAATATATTCAGAATTTTCGACAAGAAAGCTCAATCAAACTAGAGGGAAATAACTATGTCATCACCAAATTCATCTCGACTTGAAAATCTATGGGATGAGATAAAAGTGTCAAAAATGAGCCAATCTGAACTCCTATTATACCGTTCAAATCTTTTGGGTTCTGATAAGCGCATTACCAATTATGGGGGCGGTAATACCTCAGCAAAAGCCATGGAAAAGGATCCATTAACAGGTGAAATGACCGAGGTTTTATGGGTGAAAGGCTCAGGTGGAGATGTGGGCACTATCAAGATGGATGGCTTTGCCACGCTTTATATGGATAAATTAAATTCTTTAAAGAACATCTACCGCGGCGTTGAATTTGAAGATGAGATGGTGGCTTATTTACCTCATTGTACGTTTAATTTAAATCCACGAGCAGCATCTATTGATACACCTCTACATGCCTATGTGCCCAAAAAGCATGTTGATCATATGCACCCTGATGCGATTATTGCCATTGCTGCCGCAGAAAACTCAAGAGAGCTTACTCAAGAAATTTTTGG
>CAKMZG010000101.1:5170-8192 GCA_929200335.1 uncultured Alphaproteobacteria bacterium
GATATCGGCTGGTTGCCGTGGAAGCGCCCTGGTTATGAATTGGGATTATGGTTGGAAAAATTTTGCATAGAAAATCCTAATGCGCGGGGCGTTGTTTTAGAAAGCCATGGACTGTTCACATGGGACAATGATGCTAAAGGCTGTTATGAAGTTACTCTTGAAATTATTAATAAGGCCATTGCTTGGTTTGAGGATAAAACAAAATCTGTGCCAGCATTTGGCGGTGCAAAACATCCCACGCTAGCTGAGAATCAACGAGCAGATATTGCTGCGCAATTAATGCCTGCTATTCGCGGCATGGTGAGCGGAGAAGTGCATATGGTTGGAAATTTTGATGACAGCGATACGGTTCTTGAATTTGTTGGCTCTCATGAAATGGAAACTTTAGCTTCCCTTGGCACCTCATGCCCTGATCATTTTCTACGCACTAAAATCTGTCCCCTTGTGGTTGATTTTAACCCAAGCCAACCTGATGTGGAAAAAACCCTTGCAAGTTTAGAACAATCAATTGCCCAATATCGTGAAAATTATAAAGCCTATTATGAACGTTGTAAGCGTGAGGGTTCACCGGTCATTCGGGACCCCAATGCTGTGATTTATCTTATTCCTGGTGTTGGCATGTTGAGCTTTTCTAAAGATAAGGCAACAGCGCGAATTTCGGCAGAATTTTATATTAATGCTATTAATGTGATGCGTGGCGCTTCAAGCGTTTCCACCTATTGCGGACTGCCAGAACAAGAGGCCTTTGATATTGAATATTGGCTGCTTGAAGAGGCAAAATTACAACGCATGCCAAAACCAAAAAGCTTAGCTGGACAAGTGGCTCTGGTGACAGGTGGTGCAGGTGGCATTGGCTCAGCAACCGCTGAACGGTTTTTGAAAGAAGGAGCATGTGTAGTCTTAGCCGATATTGATGAAGCGGCGTTAAAAGCGACAGCTGAACAATTATCCTCTCACTTTTCAAAAGATGTGGTGCACACAGTTCACATGAATGTCACTGATGAAATAGCCGTTCAAAATGCCTATAAAGAAATTGCCAAACAATATGGTGGCATTGATATTTTGGTTTCAAATGCAGGCATTGCCTCTTCTGCCCCAATTGAAGAAACATCATTAGAGCTTTGGAATAAAAATATGTCGATTTTATCAACTGGCTATTTTCTTGTTTCTCGCGAAGCTTTTAAAATGATGCGACAACAAAATATTGGCGGGTCAATTATTTTTATAGCTTCAAAAAATGGCTTGGCCGCCTCTCCCAATGCTTCCGCCTATTGTACAGCAAAAGCTTCAGAAATTCATCTTGCCCGCTGCCTTGCTCTAGAAGGAGCAGAAGCGCAGATTCGCGTTAATGTGGTGAACCCTGATGCGGTCTTGCGCGGTTCAAAAATCTGGTCTGGTGAATGGCTAGAGCAACGCGCTCAAACCTACGGAAAAGATAAAGAAGGTTTGGAGGAGCTTTACCGTCAACGTTCAATGTTAAAACGTTCCGTATTGCCAGAAGATATTGCTGAGGCAAGCTATTTCTTTGCCTGTGAAAATTCTTCAAAATCAACGGGCAATATTTTAAATGTGGATGCAGGCAACATTCAATCTTTCCCACGCTAGGAGTTTTAAACATGTCATTGCAAGAATGTATGGTTGAAAAAGCATTGATTGAGAAAGAAAACGAAGCGCGTCAACTAGAATTGACGCGTGATTATGAAGTCTTGGGTGAAAAACTTTCGCGTCAAAACATTAATATTGATAAGATTAAAAACAAAGTCTCACAATATGGAGTGGCGGTGCCTTCTTGGGGCGTCGGCACTGGTGGCACGCGTTTTGCTCGTTTTCCAGGGATTGGCGAACCACGCCATATTTTCGATAAATTGGAAGATTGCTCCGTTATTCAACAATTAACCCGTGCAACGCCTTCCGTTTCTCTTCATATTCCTTGGGACAAGGCGAATCCAAAAGATTTGATGGCAGAGGCGGAGCGTCTTTCATTAAAATTTGATGCAATGAATTCCAATACGTTTCAAGATCAAGAGGGTCAAACCCATTCTTATAAATATGGTTCTTTAAGCCATACCAATGGAGAGACCCGTCAACAGGCCATTGAACATAATATAGAGTGCATTGAATTGGGCGATGCCATTGGCTCGAAAGCCTTGACCATATGGGGGGGGGATGGTTTCAATTTTCCAGGGCAAAGGAAATTTACCCGTCAATTTGAGCGCTATCTAGATTCGGTTAAAGCAATCTATACCAAATTGCCTGAAACTTGGCGATTATTCACAGAGCATAAAATTTTTGAACCTGCTTTTTATTCTACTGTAGTGCAAGATTGGGGCACCAATTATCTGATCGCTAAAGAATTGGGTGATCAAGCCTATTGTTTGGTTGATTTAGGCCATCATGCGCCTAATGTGAATATTGAAATGATTGTTGCGCGCTTAATTCAATTTGGAAAATTAGGCGGCTTTCATTTTAATGATTCCAAATATGGTGATGATGATTTGGATACGGGTTCCATTGACCCTTACCGCTTATTCTTAGTGTTTAATGAATTAGTGAATGCAGAACAACACGCTTTAGATGATTTTGATCCTATGCATATGTTAGATCAATCTCATAATGTAACCGATCCTATTGAAAGCCTAATGATGAGTGCGATGGAAGTACAGCGCGCCTATGCCAATGCTTTATTGGTAGATAGACATGCACTTGAAATCTATCAAAATGAAAATGATGCCTTGATGGCCAGCCATACTTTAAAGTTGGCATTTCGCACCAATGTTGAACCCATTCTTGCGATGGCACGGTTAGAAAATGGTGGGGCAATTGATGCCATTGCCACATACCGCGCTTCAAAATATCGTCAAAAAATTGGTGAAAAACGCCCAGCTGTTTCCGGAGCAGGTGGCGGCATTGTATAGAGAAGATACTGTAAACGGTGTTGTCAGAGGAAAATTGATATTTGTGATTTTTTCTGATATTCAGATGATATTATCAAAATAATTCCTTCAAATGTTTCAAAATATCA
>CAKMZG010000101.1:8202-8591 GCA_929200335.1 uncultured Alphaproteobacteria bacterium
TCTTGCACGAGTGAGGAATTGATGTTTGCCATGAAACAATTCGCTTTTGGTGGAATAGATTTTAGTCAATATTTGCAAATAAAATCAAACAGAGATGGGTAGGGTCGCATTCAAGTTGGCGTTGACACATTGATGAAGTGTTCGTGAAAATAAACGGCAAGCAACATTATCTTTGGCGCGGGATTGATCATGAAGGAATGGACTTGTCCAGAACGGTTTTGGAGAGTGTTGTTACAAAATGTCGAAATTGTCGTGTCGCCCTTAAAATATTAAAAAAACTGCTTTCAAAACATGGTTCACCGCATGAAATTGTGACGGATAAACTTGGATCATATAGGGCTGCATTGCGGGAGTTAAATTTAATAGAGCTGCATGAAACGGGTCAATAC
>CAKMZG010000102.1 GCA_929200335.1 uncultured Alphaproteobacteria bacterium
TAGTAGATAGATGTCTAAATAATGGCGATAAGCGATTTACCGTTTGTAACATCAAAAAATCAGCAACTTCAGGTACACCGCCTTGATCTGGCGTCCCTAGCCGCGCAGCTATTTCACGAGCTCTTGTTTGTAACAAACCTGTAAAATCATCTAATGCACGAACGAATGGCTCTGCTACGTTAATATCAGTATGAGTTGGTATAAATGTTTTATCAAGAACGATACTACCATCACTTCGTTTTTCAGAAATTTTAGCAATAGGTAATTTCACATATGAACTTAAATCTTCTCGCCCTAAACGCAATGAAAAACATGGCTGGGCAACATCAACAAAGTAAGCCTCAGTTTCAATACTGGCATTATCACGAACCTCTTGATTAAAGGTTTTCATTCTGATGTTCTCTGGTACTACAGATTGATCAGTAATTTCAGGAACACCATTCACCCTTAAGGGCAAAACTAAATAAACAATCTCATCGTTAATATTTTCTTGAGATACATCCATAGGTCGAGGAATTGGTTCTTCATTTGGCATATTAAACATAGTACCATCGGACAGCATTCCAGCTGCCTTATCCAGACCAATTTTGCCATGTAATAGAGCTTCCTGGTTTAACTCTAATACAGAAAAACCTTCCAAGTAATATTGAATATTTTCGGTTTTTGTTCGCACCAGATGTTCAAAATACCGTTGTTGTTGTTGAAAATGATGGGGCTTTATAAATAATCCATCGCGCCAAACAACATGATTTCTTAGTGACATTTATTAATCCTTATTTTATTTTCAAAATGCATTCATTAAAATTTTTGAAAATAAGTTTAGTGTAAATCTACAACAATTTTACGTCTTCTAAATACAACAACCATATTATATTCCTCGCCCACCGCTTTCACTTTTTTAATGGTACGCCAATCTGTCCTTTCTGTATCTGAATAACCACCAATAATACCTATATGTGTGGTTTCTTCATCCAATTTAATTTTCTTAATGATTTTAGACTTTTCAGGTTCTATCTGATACTCTTTTAATTTAATAAAAGTAGTGCCAAGAGTTTCCTTTGGTATCTCTGTTAAATCAAAAAAATCATTGTTTAAAAATTTGCCATCATCGCTGAGTTGAAATACCCATATATCTAATGGCACTGGTTCCCCTACATCATTTTTATTGCTGTTTGGTTCAGCATAAAAAGTAATATCCACCTTTGTTGGTTGCTCATCTTTTTCACCAACCTGAATGTCTGGATTTTTAATAACTTCCATAACTTTTTTTGGAATTTTTTGAGCCCCACAGCTACTTAAAAATCCCAAAATTAAAAGGCATGAAATATACTTTTTTAAAATAATCATCTTAATCATACCTTTTGAATTTCTTGAGCGCGCATTTCGCGATCATAAACTTGTTTAAAGACTTCATTAAACATTCGTCCCAAGCCTCGCTGCCTATCAGAGCTTAATTCTTGATAATAATGTTGATACATTTGCCAATGCCAAGCATCTAAATTTCCTGAACGTGGCGCATGCCCTTTGTATTTTTGAAAACGCTTTGCCAATTGTACAGGAGACAGAGAGTCAAGAACCGCTTTTAATGCAGCATCTGTTGCAGCTTTGGATGCGACTTCATGATTTAAAATATGACAAAGGCTTTCTGTAATTGCAGCTTCTGCACTCAAATGTACTGGGCTTTTATTCATGAATAAATCATGAATTACATCATCTGTATCATTGCTCAGCCGAATTGGGTTATCTTCAACCAGGTGCAATTGAGTTTCATTCATTAAGTTGCGATCGCGTTGTTGCTTAGAAGATATATTAATTAAATTTTCAACTGTTGCTCTGATAGCGCGTCCAACATCACGGGTTAAGGCATTGGCCTGCGGCACACTCATATCTGTAGCATTAATGCCCATAGCTGCAAGCAAAGGTCGTAATACAACATGATCGACCATCTCATCATCTTCTAGTGCTTCTTGGCCAGTGGATTGACCTAACCAACTTTCATTAAGCTCAATATCACTTTTAGCATTTTCAGATACAGTAAAATCTATTTCTTTCATGCTATTCTCTAATTGAGAAATATAATCCTCAACTTCATCATCAGAAGATAATGAAATATCTGAATTTGATTTACCAAATCTAGGCATAGCTATATGATTACCATCTGGTACAGGGTCATCAACTGCAGTTCCACGCGTGTGACTATCATATCTTTTACCTAAGGTTTCCGCTAAATCTTCATTATCACTCATAAGGTCAATATCCCGCTCTTTATCAAGTATTTCTAATGGATCAAAACTATCACTGCCATCAACAGCATTGGTCTTATCAATCAAATCAATTGGATCTTCAGTTCCATTTCTGGATTTATTTTGTTTCTTTCCAAGATTAACTTTCACATCGCCTACATCAATCTCGCCATTTAGAAGAGCCTCAGCCTCCATTCTATTATCTTCAATTTTTTTAGATAAAGCGCCGGGAACTAAATTTTCAACTGACATAAAACGGTGAGCCCATTTTTCACGCCCCTCTATGCCCTCTTTATCTTCCACACTCATGGAAACAAATGCACTGAGATTAAATTTTCCAATTTGCAAATGATCACCATCTTTGATTTGGAATGGTGCATTGGAATCAATCGGTCTTGTCGAGGCGTTAACATAAATATCAGCTTCGCCTATGGCTTCTGCGCAAAATGAATCGTCCGATTCAAAAATACGTAAATGTTGGCCATCAATGGTGTGTTTGGAATCTTTTAACACCCAATCACAAATTGCATCAGAACCAACAACGCCGCCGTCTTCTCTAAAAACATGTGTTGATGAAGCCCCACCATATAATTCTTCGGTATTTTCTACCACCAATGTAAGTTTCATAATTGTTCCTCAATGCCTCACTGTGATATTAACTTCTCGTTTAGTGGCTTGCCCTTTTCCCACAAATGAAGACCATCCTAAACGCCCAACTTCGTTAGTATCCAACGTCAAGGGCTTATGATGCCCAGAAATTAGACCCAATTTTAACTCATATGAAAATTGATCTTTCAACATGAACTCAACTAATTTTTTTAGTGAATTATATTCCTTGCCCTTTGGCAGGAAATCCTGAAACCGTTCAAAGGATAAGTTTTCAATACAAATTCTAAACCTGCCCATAATGTCTGCAACACGATCTCCGATAACCGCATTATGTCCGAGAACAGAATTAGATTTCCCCAAAGACCATTTTTGTGAAGGATCAATATCTACTTTACGAAAAACCCATTCATCAATAGAAACGTTAGGCAGTGGCTGATTACTTTGCTCTTTCTTCGCTTTTAATTTTTCTCTTGAGAAAAAAGCATATTCCAATACAGTTGCAACCACGCTAGGAGATCTATTTCTTGTAGACAGAATGCCAGCAAAACTTAATAGTCTTGCCCAATTAATAGTATCATTACTTCGAATGCTATCATCGGCCAATCCAAATATTGAAAAAATACGTTTAGAATAATTATCCGTTGCAACTGGTTTATATTGGAGATAATATGGATATTTGCGCATCGTGCGATAAAGCAAACTGATTAATCTGTTATGAAAAAAATCAAAAAAATCTTTTAACAGAGAACCCTCTGCATCAAATTGTGCAACTTTTTCTTGATAATAAGTTGGCAGCGGTGAATTAGCTCCATGCAATCCTAAGAAATTCACCGATACTTGAAAGCGTGTTTGATTTTCTGATAGATCAATTTGATTTTCTAAAACCATATTTTGCAGTGCTGTAGAGGATAATCCATAGCCACTTTCAATATTTGGTAATTTAAAAGTCTTAATACCACTGATATCTGAAGTGGGGAAATTTAGATTATTTTCCACATTAAATAATATCGGCTCGACAATAGGCATTAAGCGCGTCCCTGGTTCGCGACCTTCATCGAAATGCCGCTGAATAATTTCAACCGCATTATAAAAAGAATAGTATTGGCCTTGCTCTTCAAAATGACGAGCTAGATCAATGGTTGCTTCCCACTTTTTATGGGCCATTTATATACCTCGTCGCTTTCCTCGCCATAAACATGAAGTTCATGGAATGAATTAATACTTGAATAGAGTGAAAA
This sequence comes from uncultured Alphaproteobacteria bacterium, assembly GCA_929200335.1. Classification (GTDB taxonomy): domain Bacteria; phylum Pseudomonadota; class Alphaproteobacteria; order Rhizobiales; family Rhizobiaceae; genus CAKMZG01. Next base: position 4,091 of record CAKMZG010000102.1, read on the forward strand.
GAAATCTGCTAAAATTGTTGCAAAAAGAAACATCTCCCCTTCGCTTTGAAAATGACTTTCCTTTAAAGTTAAATCCGTATGAATACCCCTGATAGGCATGCCTTTTTCTAACCTATCAAGCGGATAAGTTTCTATATTGCTTATCCCTTCAGAGCGTTTCTTTGCGGCACGTTCAGATTGCCTACTAGAATGAGCTGGAAAATCATAAATATTTAAAATGGTGGCTAAAGATTTTTTATCCAATAGCGACAGATAATTCAAAGACAGGTTTGAAATCATATTCCAATAAAGACGACCATCTAGTGGCGGATAAACAGGTGATGTAGGACGCGTAATATTCTTAAATTTAACAAATGATGGCGTAGTCTCAGTAGTTAAATAAATATCACCTATGCCTAGCTCATGGGCATGTGTGCCGTTAAAACAAGACAATTTTACTGATAACCCCTCTTCTGGGGGAATTATATAATCCGAATTATGATGTACAAATGACACAAGATGATCCAAACCTTCTTCACGAATTGATGGACGCAATTTTACTCTATAATAAATTTGCCCATAATTGTCTTCTGATTCAATTTCATGATCAAAAGATTCAAAATTTGGATATTGCCGTCTAATACTGTGTTTTGTTTTAGAATCAGGATCCTGCAAACTTTCAACTAAATTAATTGAAAAAATTTCGTAGCTATTTAGATGTCTATTAGCTGGATTTATAGGGTAATATACACGTTTATGATCAATCAGTATTGGATCAGCATCATACTCAAATAGATTGATAATTGGAACACAATATAACTGAATATTATTTGGTCTTAGTTGAATTTCAGCAGGTAATGGACGCTCAAATTCAAATTCTAAACTAAATTCCGATGCGGTAATATTTTGGGTAATCTCTTTTAAGTTATTTAAATCAAAGCATAAAAACTTCTTTGGAAAAATAAAATATTCTTGTAACAATCTATATCCAGAAAAAGCATTTGAAATATCTGGAAAAATAGCATCGCTCTCTTTTAGTCCACCTGGGTCTAATTGATTTAAAGGAATGTTATAGCGTGTGCCATCATCCTTACTTACTAAAGTAATTTTTTTAGTATAACGCCCAAACCATAGATAGAGCATTTGAGAAATGGTATCATCACCTGTAAACCAAAGACGTAAATCTTGAAGATCAACCTTATTTATCGGCAAGCCACCTAAAGACTTAAATTCAAGATTAATCATGCTATTAGCACGTGTTCTGATCAATTCTGATTTACTAATTTCAAATGGATAAACTGTGCAATCATTAGTAGTTTGAAATTGGCATTGTGTACCGTCGATTTCAGATGATAATACTTCCATTCCAGCATAGGCAATTTGCCGATTAGTAATTGCACGCTCAACGGGTGTCAGTTTTAATAAAGATACGGAAGGAAAGGGTTTTAGAAAATTAGGCCATAAAAGCTGAATAACAGATTGACTTAATTCTGGTAGCTCGTCATCGAGTTTCTCACGCAATTTACTTGTCAAAAATGCAAAACCTTCCAGTAGACGCTCAACATCCGGATCGGTACTACTTTCAGACAAGTAATTTACCAATTTTGGATTATATTCTGCAAAGAGGTTCCCGCTCTCTTTCAGATATGCCAGCTCGTCTTGAAAGTATTGACTACGCATTCTTTATAATTTCCGCCCTAAGATATATAAGTATGATTTCCATCATCCATAAGTAAGTCTATTTTTATTTGTTCAGAATTTTTTCTGATTGATAGTGACGCTAGAATTGTGAATTGAAGGCTAAGAGGACGTTCGGGCACCATATTATGCTGCACCCTAACATTGCTTAATCTTGGCTCATATTCTGTGATGCAATGGTTTATTGAAGCTGCAATATGTTTTACCATATCCGTAGATTCAGTAGCGCCATCATTAAAATCAATCACACCTAAATCTGGTGTTGCCGCTGAACCTCCAAGTCGAGCATTCAGCAGCTTTATCAAATGGCGTTTAATTGACCTTGTGATTGAGTTAATTTCATCACGATCAGTAGGTAAATCTAAGTCTTCTTCATCAGCTACTAAGCGCTCAAATAAACTACCAGCAGCGCGCCTTGCTTTTGCATCAATAATTACTTTTGATTTTTTCCTACGTGCTTCACTAGCCATTATCCTTCTCATCATTATCAATTTTACCAACTAGAGAAAGTTCAAAATTTGCACCCATATATTTAAAATGAGGACGCACTTTCAAAGTAACCTGATACCAACCTGGATCGCCTTCGACACTTGAAACCTCAACACTGGCAGCGCGCAATGGTCGACGACTACGAACCTCAGAAGGTGGATTTTCTTGATCTGCAATATATTGCTTAAGCCATGTGTTTAGCTCTCTTTCAAGATCTTCACGTTCTTTCCAAGAACCTATTTGTTCTCGTTGCAATACTTTCAAATAATGTGCGATACGATTAATTATAAACATATATGGCAATTGAGTACCGAGTTTATAATTGGTTTCCGCTTCCTTACCTTCTTTAGTATTTTGGAAAATTTTTGGCTTTTGAACAGAATTTGCTGAGAAAAATGCAGCATTATCTGAACCTTTTCTCATAGTAAGACCAATAAAACCTTGCTCCGCTAGTTCATATTCCCTGCGATCAGTAATTAAAATTTCTGTTGGAATTTTTTCTTCTAATTGCCCGAATGACTCATAAACATGAACGGGTAAGTCATATACTGCACCACCACTCTGCGGGCCAATAATATTTGGGCACCAACGATATTTCGCAAAACTTTCGGTGATTTTACTTGCCAATAGGAATGAGGTGTTGCCCCAAAGATAATTATCATGAGCAGTAGCTACATCTTCAGTATATGAAAATGTATTGGTGGGATTTTCATCAGGCTCATAAGGCATCCGAAGCAAAAAGCGCGGACAAGTTAATCCTAAATAACGAGCATCTTCACTGTTACGCAAGCCCATCCATTTTCTATATCTTGGCCCCTCATAAATTGCATGCAAATCTTTCAATGCTGGCAAATCTACATACTTATCAACGTCAAACATCTGAGGTGCAGCAGCAGCTAAAAACGGCGCATGCGCCATCGCGCCAACGGATGCACAGAATTGTAATAATTTGATATCACGTGAACCAGGGCCAAACTCATAATTTGACACCATACAGCCTACCGGCTCTCCACCAAATTGACCATAACCAGTATTATATACATGCTTGTATAGACCGGACTGAACAACCTCTGGAGCTGTTTCAAAATCATAAAGCAAGTCATCTTTTGATACAGGCAAAACTTCAATTTTAATATTTTCTCTAAAATCGGTTCTATCTATCAGTAATTTTAAACCGCGCCATGCTGATTCCATCTCTTGAAATGATGGCTCGTGCACAATTTGGTCTACTTGACTCGAAATTTTTCTGTCTAATTCACCAATCATACGGTCAACGCGGACTCTATTGATTCGCTCTTCTATATCACCAGATTTCAACATATCCGCAATAAAAGATTCTACACCATGACGTGCAATATCATAGCTCTCTTCTTCTGGACGAAGATTAGTTTCTTCCATGATTTGATCTAGCAGTGATCCTGCTTCAAACGTTTTATCATTCTCTACAATTTGTTCTTCAATGCTCATACTACCGCCCTTAAATTTACTTTTAAAAAAGTTCATTATTTAACAATTATTTTTTGTCGCTTTGGTCATCGCTGACCTCTACATCAGTTTCGTTTGTCGGCTTATTTGATTTAGTTTCAGTTGCAACGGCCTCCAATTCTGACAAGAGCTTTTCACGACTACTTTCATCGGCCAACAATTGCTCTAAGCGCTTTCTAAATGCAGGCATATTGCCTAAGGGGCCTTTAAGAGCTACCAAAGATTCACGTAATTCAATTAATTTTTTCAATTCAGGCACTTGCTGTGCGATAGCATCAGGCTCAAAATCTCTAATTGATTCGAATTTTAAATCTACCGCAAGCGTTGCATCCGGATCGTCAGACAATGCATTCTTTACGGTAAGTTGTTTTTCTAATCCCGCCTCTTTAATAACTGAACTAAATGTATTTTTATCTACTGATAAAGTATCCCGATCTTCCAATGGAGTGTCATCTGACTTTCCTAGAAAATCACCAAGTACCATCATGCGAAGAGGCAATTCGACCTCTTCTTGTTGATCACCTGTTGCAGGCACATATTTAATATTAATCCGTTCTTTTGGTGCTACGGAACCATCTTTTCCTGAGGCCATTCTCACTCCCAATAATACAATTTTATAATTATGAGTGAAACGCTATTATTACTTAAGGTTAGACGCTATCCCCACAATTGTGTATTATAGAGATAATATGACAAAAATTTTCTTGCTTTATTTTCAAAATATAACTGCAGAATTTATCCTATAAATATTATAATAAGTAACAGTATATTTA
>CAKMZG010000103.1 GCA_929200335.1 uncultured Alphaproteobacteria bacterium
GTTTTTCTCTCGCCCGTTCAGATCCACCTTGAGCGGCCTCTTGATGGCGCAATGTCAACTCCTCTATGAGAGCCTGCCAAGCTGCTTTATTAGCTTCATATTGTGCGCCCGTTTGCGCGATATTGCTGGATAATATGCTCAATTTATGCTCCCTAAGCTAGGCAGTGGCTTCATAGTTATCAATTAAATTGCCTTAATCATACCTCATGTCAGCGGCTCTATAGGCATTTCTGCCGATTGCCATGCTGAAAAACCGCCTTCAAGATGAGACACATTTTCCATGCCCATATCTTGCATGGCTTTTGCTGCTAAAGCTGAACGCCAAGCAGAAGCACAGTAAAAAATATAAGTTTTATCGGATTGAGCGAAAAATTCTTTGTGATATGGACTTTGAGGATCAACCCAAAACTCTAACATGCCACGCGGAGCATGTTCTGCACCTACAATTTTGCCAAGTTTTTGCAATTCCCGCACATCGCGAATATCGACGAATAAAGCTTTACTTTCATCCACTAATTGATTGGCTTCCTCAATGCTATAAGTTTTGATTTCCTCATTTGCAGCCTTAACCATATCTGCAACACTTTTAATGCCCATTAAACAGTCCCTTTTAATGCAAATCTTTAACTGCATTAAACAGAAAACCATTACAGGTTACAAGTCTTATATCTGAAAGAGGGATTTTTTAAAAAAGTTTTGAGAGGGAGTTATTGTACAATTGCTTCTGATTGAATAGCAACTGATTGGCTTTGATCGCCCTGCTTAGCAAGATAAGCAATACTCAGTGCAACAACAAAGGCCGTCACTGTCCAAAAAGTGACATTCCAACATGATTTTTTAATATCTTGTTCCATAGTACCCCTAGGAATATATACGCATCTAAATTTAAAACTAAACAAGTTAGTCAAATTAAATCGCTCTCAATTCAAATTCGAAAACATCCTATAGAATTTTCATACTTTCGTAGCAAGACTAAATATGGCTTTTTTACGTCTTTTTTATGCACACCAGCTATGCATACAATGCAAAGTACTTTTATAACAATAACTTATAAGGTTAATTATACTTAATAATTAATTAACAATTATGGCAACATATGTGTAGAATAAGCTTGAAATTAAGTAATAACAAGTTAATCGAAGCCTTCCCCAAGGGAATATTTTATTAAGAAAGCAATTCTAAAATGCATAATTTTACCTATATTGATATCGTCGCTATTGCTTGGTTCTCAGGCATATGGCTTGCCTATATATGGTTAGCTGATCATAGCCCTTGGGCAAAAGATGGGATTTCAGATTATGTAGCGCATTATCGCTTAAACTGGATGCGTCAGATGTATAAACGCGAATTGCGGATGATTGATACTGCAATCATTGCAGGGCTTCAGCATGGCACCGCATTTTTTGCATCCAGTTGTATCTTTGCAATTGGTGGCAGCTTTGCACTTCTTGGAGCAACAGATGAAGTCTTAGAAGTGGTACGCACCCTGCCTGTTGAAGTGCAGGCAGATCGTGGATTGTTCGAAATTAAGATACTTGGACTGGTTTCCATTTACGCTTATGCTTTCTTCAAATTCGGATGGGCTTATCGCTTATTTAACTACTGTTCAATTTTGCTAGGCGCAGTTCCCATGCCTCCAAAAGAGCATGAAGAACCCACAGAGGCCTATCTAAACGATGCCCCTATCATTGCAGAACAAGCAGGGCAGTTAGCCATTACCGGAGGACGACATTTTAATGCTGGACTGCGGGCAATCTTTTTATCCATTGCTTATCTTGGTTGGTTTGTTGGCAGCATACCATTCATCGTGGCAAGTCTGTTGATTTTCTTAGTGCTATTGCGTCGTCACTTCTTCTCGCAAGCGCGCACAATCCTACGCCCTCCCCATTATGAAGGTTCAAAATCAGTGGAAAAGAATCAGAATTAGTCTTTAGGTAATTTAGCAGATTTTACCCCTGATGCCTTAGAAACATCTTCATCTCCTTGAGGTGGATCTTGCAATTCACCTCCTGCGATATCACTCGCCGCATCATTAGGTTGTTGCACTGCATTACGCATGATGATTTCGCGATGTGGATAAGGAATTTCCACCTCATGCTCTTTAAAAGTATCCCAAAGGGCTAACATCACCATACCACGAATATTCGTAAGGCCATTTTGTGGATCATTAACCCAAAACCGTAACAGAAAATCAATCGAAGAATCACCAAAGCCAGTTATCCAACAAACAGGCTGACGCACCCCACTAACACGATCTACTTTAGCTGTTGCTTCTATAGCAATCTTACTAATTAAATGCGGATCACTATCATAACTTACCCCAAATGGCACATCAAGACGAATAAGGGTATCCGTAAATGACCAATTAACCACTTGTTGGGTAACAAAATCCTCATTCGGTATCAAATATTCACGACCGTCACGGGTCACTACAGAGACAAATCTTGCTCGTAATTCTCTAATCCAGCCAAAGGTATCGCCAAGCGATATGGTATCGCCAGGTTTGATGGATTTATCAAGCAAGATGATGATGCCTGAAATAAAATTGGACACCACCTTTTGCAAACCAAAACCAATACCCACACCCACAGCACCAGAGAAAACTGTTAACGCCGTTAAATCTACCCCAATGCTAGAAAGCGCTAATGCAAGCGCAATAATCACCAAGGAAATTTTAATAACCTTACCAAATAGTACCCGAAGGGATGGGGTTAATTCAGTTGCCTTTTGCAAACGCGTATCCACCGCATTGCCAAAAGTTGTCGCAAGCCATAGCAATGCGGTTATTGTGATAATGCCTTTAAGAAAAGTAAGCGGAGACAGCCTGAAATTACCAAAACTAATGGCTATTAAATCTAATGTGTGCATGGCGCTTTCCAGCCAGCCCACAATGTGCAGAGCCACCAATATCCAACCACCATAACGCACCCATTGCGAGATCATACGATTGCGAATAATGCGAGAGAGTACAGAGATGATAAGCCAAGCTGCAGCAAGACTAAGTACAGCTTTTAAGACATAGGTTCTACTAGGCCATGTATAGCTCAAAAAGATTTGTAAGGTCATCCATAAGAGCGGGATAAATAAAAGCCACTCAACCCTACGCAATAATGCAGCGAGCACCCGCAACAATCCAGGATTACCTTTAATGCCCCTTACCCAAGCTTCCAAGCGTGGTTCAACTCTTGTTGAAAGTAGTTTGGAAACAAAAAACAACAGACCAACAACAGCCAACTGATAATAGGTCCAAGGGTTATTAGCCAGCGAGAGCGAATAATCTGCAATGCTTTTAATCATGCCAAAAATATGATCAGGCGCTACATCTGCAACATCCAACTCAACTACGTCATTATCTAGCCCTGAATCTGGCGTTGCTTGCTCAGCCTTATCACTGCCACTTGGGGCATCGCCAGCAGTATCAATTTTTGTTGGGTCATTTGCCGCCTCAGCTACATCGCTGGCAACATCTGGGTTTTCTATAGTTTTATCAGTATTAGGTGTCTCATTAGCCATGTTCTATCTTTGACGATTTTCCAACAATCTGTCAAATCTTATAAGTTAGAGCTTGATGCGTCACGCGAATGCGGGCGATGACATCGCGATAACATGCGCAAAGAAAAACAGATTGAATTTTCATCCAGCGCGTCACGTATCTATAAATTAATAAATGCGCTCATCCCTTTGTTATCGCATGCCATTATTTCCAATCCCTCCCCTTATGGGTGACATGCTATAATTATCAATCCCAATCAGGTGAAAAATCATAATCACAGATACGGCCATCGGGCGTGGCGAGGGCTGAAAGAGATGCAACCTCATCAGCCGTTAGGGAAAAATCTTCAATATCAAAATTTTGTGCCGCCCTGCTCGGTGTTTTGGTACGAGGAATGGCCATAACGCCATCTTGATCCATATGCCAGCGTAGGATGATTTGTGCAGGCGTTTTGTTGTATTTATCAGCCAAGTCAGTCACAATAGGATTATCAAATAACGCACCACCGCGCGATAGGGGACAATAAGAAACCAATGCAATTTTATTCTCTCGCATGAATGGCAATAGCTTGTCTTGAGATAGGCGCGGATGATATTCCACCTGATTACAAAGGATAGGATGGCGTGTAACGCTCAACGCCTCTTTAAGCTGTGGTACTGTAAAATTTGACACCCCAATATTTTTGCAAAGCCCTTTGTCTTTTGCGTCGTTGATAGCTTCCACAGCTTCCGTAACAGGAAAGTTTTTTGGCGGCCAATGGATTAGGGCTAAATCAACAAGCCCGACATTTAAACGTTCCAAACTGCCCTCAAGGGCTGCTTCTAAATCACCCTTACGGCAATTGTCAGGCCAAATTTTTGTGGTCAGAAAGATATCATCACGGCTCAAATTATTGTCAGCAATGCCTTTACGGATACCCTCGCCTACGGCCTCTTCATTGTGATAAAAAATAGCTGTATCAATATGGCGATAGCCAACCGATATGGCATGAGTAACTAGCTCACTGCATATCTCATCGCGCAACTCCCAAGTACCAAACCCAAGTTTTGGGACATTTACCCCATGGCAATTTTCAATCAACATCCATTTTCCTCTTAATGTTTTTGTACTTTGAAAGCTTAGTGGCGCACATGACCAACATACCTCTTGACCTAACGAACCATCATGTTAACTGTTGTAACTAATAATGCAATAATGTGAATGGAAAAATGTCAAAACTGGGTATCGACAATACATCATCAAATGGATTTCCGCGCATAGAATTATTTGATTTTTTGCGTGGCGTGGCATTAATTGCCATGATCATTTATCATTTTTCATGGGACTTACAGTTTTTCAATCTATTGCCAACTGGCGCGATTGAAGCCCCCGCTTGGAAACTCTTTGCCCGCACGATTGCTGCCAGTTTCTTAACTCTCGTTGGCATATCGCTATATCTGGCTCATGGGAAAAATTTTAATCGCAAAGGCTTTTTAAAACGCCTAATAATGGTAGCAGGAGCAGCGCTTTTAATCACCATTGCCACCTATTTCAGCTTTCCGGAAAATTATATATTCTTTGGCATTTTACATTGCATTGCAATCTCTAGCATCATCGCTCTATCGTTTTTGCGCCTCCCAGCAATTATAACCCTTGTGGCTGCAATTACAATTTTTGCCATTGCAAGCACAATTGAGACATCACTGTTAAATTCGCCCTATTTATTTTGGCTAGGGCTCGGAAATATTGCCCCAAATACTAATGATTACGAGCCCCTGTTTCCTTGGCTAGGCTTTACCTTATTAGGGGTTGGCATCGCTCAAATATTGGCAAAATTAGATTGGCTCACAGCACTGTCAGAATGGCAATTTAACAATCCTATATCGCGCGGATTAAAATTCCTTGGTCGCAATAGTTTAATCACCTATCTAGTACATCAGCCAATTATGATTGCTCTGCTTTATGGGGTAATAACGATATTTGGGCTTCAAGCAGATCCCAAACAGATGTTTTTAGAAAATTGCATTCATGGCTGCCAAGCCAATGCTTCAAAAGCGCAATGCGAATCCTTTTGTCCCTGTGTAACAGAAGGTTTTGAAGCCAACGGGGATTTTCAAGACATTCTCTCAGGCAAGCTCAATTTCAATGAACATGCCGCCTCTCAAAAAGTGATAAATCAATGCTCTATCGAGAGCCAAGATTAATTAAGAGCGCTTTACACCCAGCTCTGCCATACGCCCGAGGCAAGCTTCTTCTACCTGATCAAGTTCTTTAACCGTTTCTTCAATATCTCTACGCTTTTGCTCAAGCGCATGCCGCTTTTCATTGACCTTTTTAATCATCAAACGCAACTGCCCTGCCTCACCTGGAGGCGCTTTATACATCTGAATAATTTCACCAATCTCAGCAATGGAAAACCCTAGGCGTTTAGCCCGTAAGATTAATTGCAATAAACGCCTATCAATGGGACGGAACAAACGCGTTGTCCCACGCCGATTAGGCTTTATCAGCCCTTCATCTTCATAAAAACGGATGGTGCGTGTGGAAATGCCAAATTCTTTGGTTAATTCTGTAATCGTGTAATATTCTTTGACATCATCCATGGGACACCTTTAAAGCAGAATACGCCTTGTTAAAAAATTTACGTAAAAGTAAAGACAAGTTTATGCAGTCCATTCCTAAAGGTCAATCTAAATAAATAGCTCAACTAGCATTACTCACTTAAAAAGACCTTTGCATAGCGAGGATTTTGTTGAACTGAGAAGAAAATATTGAAGCGAGAACCGCAGAATATATGGGCATATTTGAGGATCGGAGCAAATTATTGACGCACTCAGGCGGCAAAAGACTATTATGCAAAGGTCTTTTAAATTTTAGGTAAATCCTATCCACCAAGCAGCCAAGCCTAAAAAGGCAAAGAAACCAATCACATCGGTAATGGTTGTCACAAAAACGCTTGAGGCAACAGCGGGATCAACATCAATGCGATCCAGCCCCATGGGGATTAATATCCCTGCAAGACCAGCGGCAATCATATTCACAATCATGGCGGTTCCTATTATCAAGCCAAGGCTGTTACTGCCAAACCAAAAATAAGTCACCACCCCCATAATCAAAGCAAATAATAAACCATTAATAGCACCAACGGTAAATTCACGGCGGATAACCCGCCATGCATTACTAGCCCGCAGGTCTTTTGTTGCCAAGGCTCGCACTGTCACCGTCATGGTTTGCGTACCAGCATTCCCGCCCATTGATGCAACGATAGGCATCAAAATAGCCAGTGCCACCATTTCTTGAATGGTAGCATCAAATAAGCCAATCACAAGTGAAGCCAAAATAGATGTGGCGAGATTGATTAAAAGCCAAGCAAAGCGTGAACGGGTGATTTCAAATACGCGGTCAGAAAATTCCTCATCACCCACACCACCAAGGCGCTTGATATCCTCATCAGCCTCTTGGTGGATAACATCCACCACATCATCAATGGTCAAAACACCTACCAAACGGCGATTTTCATCCACAACTGGTGCAGTTAGGAGATCATATTGCTCAAATAGCATAGCCGCATCTTCTTGGTCAGCTTGGTCTGAGACTGCACGTACATTCTCATCCATAACCTCTTCAATGCTGCGTTCACGAGCAGAGCGCAGCAAGCCATCAAGCGCTACAACGCCCGATAATTTGAAAGTTGGATCAATGGCAAAAATTTCTGAAAAGCGTTCAGGCAAATCTTGATCTTCGCGCATATAATCGATGGTCTGCCCAACAGTCCAAAAAGGTGGCACGGCGATAAATTCGGTTTGCATTCGACGCCCTGCGGTTTCTTCTGGATATTCCAGAGCGCGGCGCAATCTAATTCGTTCTTGAAATGGGATTTGCTCAAGAATTTCCTCTTGATCCACCTGCTCCAAATCCTCCAGCAGATAAACCGCGTCATCGCTTTCTAGCTCTTGAAAAGCTCCCGCAATTTCTTCATTTGGAACATGATCTAGAATTTCAAGACGGATGCTTTCATCCACCTCAGTTAGGGCAGAATAGTCAAAAGCCTCGCCGCCTAGTAGGACCAATTGGGTACGTTCATGCCGCTCCAATTCTTCCAAAATGTCGCCGAGTTCCGATTCGTGCAAATTAGCAATAGTTAATTGAACAGCAGCCACATCAGAATTGGCAATATCCTCACGCAACTGATCTAAAAATCCAACCTGTAACGCGCCGTCTTCTTCGTAAATGCTATTGGCATCGCCCTCCAAAGTCACATCTTCAGCGGCAACATCGGGTGTTCTTTCTTTTAATTCTGTATCCCTCATAGGCCACCTATATTGCTGAATATGATAAACACTAAAAGCTATATAAATAAAAAAACCGACATTTGATAGGGGATTATCAAATGTCGGGTTTAATTTATTGATTGTGCAGTTATTTCACCACACAAAAAAGTCTTAATATTACTTAAGTTTGGCCTCAGGGATTGGGCAACCTTTTTTCTTCGCAATATTTGCAAGATGCTTATTACGATTAGCTAAAGCTTCAAGTTCTTCTCTCTCAGCACCTTTTGCATCAATAAATAAAAGCGACGGCAAGAAAATAAGAGCACCAGCAGTTGCAACAACATTTTTCGCAACACGTTGTTTGTTTTCACCTACCAAACGACGAATTTGCTCACTGTTCAAATCAACTTGTGAACGCAATTGAGAGCAAGATAGATTTAGATCACCAGACTGTGAAAATGCTACAGGCTTTGCTTCACGTCCAGCACAACCAGCCAAAGCAAAGGATAAAACTAAGCTTAGAGTTAAAGTTTTTCTTAAAATATTATTCATAGGATACCTCTAATTAAATGTTATCATGTGATTTTTTAGCAAGACTTACCAAAAGTAAACAAATAATTAATAAAACCAGACTATATGGTTAACGACACAATGATGCGCAATGCATCTAAGATGCGCGGGCGTGCTAAAATTTCGCAAGCAAATTTCACGCAACGCTTTAATGCGCCATACGACAAGAATTATCTTTGGGCACA
>CAKMZG010000104.1:0-2795 GCA_929200335.1 uncultured Alphaproteobacteria bacterium
TGCACTTATTGATCAATCTTTAACTCAACGTTTAGGAGATAACTATCAATCTACGCCGCGCTGGAAACGCTTAAGCAATCACTTTGAAACAGCAACACGTTTAGAAACAAATTTTTGGAATATGGGTTGGAATTATAAATCATCATGATTGAAGCCCCAACATTCATAGCACGCTTAAGTGGCAGTGCTGAAATGCAAGGAGAAATACTTTTTTCTCCCTTAAATTTGGAACTATGCCAGGCCCAATGGACATGTTTATTAGGTGCATCAGGAGTAGGTAAATCTACCATCTTGAGATTGTTTGCTGGGCTGGAAACTCACGTTAACTTTAAAGGTAAAATCGAGAGTAATGATGGTTTAGCCCTTGCACCAAAAATTGCCTATATGGCGCAAAGTGACTTATTGTTGCCATGGGCTAATATTTTAGACAACGTTATGATTGGTGCAAAATTACGTGGCCAACAATTAGAATTAGAACGTGCAAACGAAATTTTAGAACGGGTTGGCCTTGCCGATCAATCCCACAAAAAACCTACACAATTATCTGGCGGCCAACGTCAACGTGCAGCCCTTGCGCGTACGTTAATGGAAGATAAAGATATTATTTTATTAGATGAACCTTTTTCCGCTCTGGATGCTAAAACCCGTTCAGAAATGCAGGATCTTGCGGTTGATTTATTAAAGAATAAAACTGTATTATTGGTAACTCATGATCCTGCGGAAGCAGCGCGATTAGCCCATACTATTTTAGTAATGACACGGGATAACTTAACGCCAATGCCCGTGCCTGATGGCGCTATTCCTCGCTTTGTTGATGATCCCAAAACGCTACAAGCACAAGGCCATCTCCTTAAATATTTAAGAACGATGTCATGAATAAAATTTTACAAAGCATATGCATTTTTTTGGTTGTAATTGCCCTGTGGCAATTGATAGTAAGCTTAAGTGGTCTACCACGATTTATCTTGCCCAGCCCAATGAGGGTCGCAGATGCATGGTGGCAAAATAGAGATTTAATTTTCACACATAGCTTTTATACTCTAACTGAAATTCTAATAGGGTTAATGATTGGCTCCTTTTTAGGTATTATTACAGCCATTCAATTAGCCTATTCTAAATATGCACGAATTTTATTACGTCCAATATTAATATTCTCGCAAGCTTTACCCGTCTTTGCTCTAGCTCCTATTTTAACTCTTTGGTTAGGTTATGGTCTTTGGTCAAAAGTTGCTATGGCCGTATTAATTATTTATTTTCCTGTAACATCAGCTTTCTTTGATGGTTTAATGCGAACGCCCTCAGGCTATTTGGACCTAGCAAAAACCATGCAGGCTTCAAAGAGCGCAGTAATGCGCCACATTCGTATACCGGCCGCTCTTCCTAATCTTGCATCCGGCATAAAATTAGCTGCGGTTTATGCCCCAATTGGTGCTGTAATAGGTGAATGGGTAGGCTCTTCCAATGGGCTTGGGTATTTGATGCTACTGGCTAACGGTAGAGCTAAAACAGACCTTATGTTTGCTGCTATGATAACATTGGGTGTTTTATCCGTTGTACTCTATGTGATAGCTGATAAACTTGCGCATAGACTTGTCCCAAAAAGACAGTTATAGATATTTCAAAAATATGAAAAGGATAAACTATGATTGAGCGAATTGGTACTAATGAAAGATCGAGTAAAATTGTTAAGCACAATGGGGTTGTTTATTTAAGTGGTCAAGTTGGCATTGCAGAAGACGATATTATTGGACAAACTCGCGAATGCTTAGCCCGTGTAGATGCGCTTTTAGATGAAGCAGGCTCATCGCGGGAACAAATTTTACAGACCGTTATTTGGTTATCAGATATGAAATATTTTGCTGAGATGAATTCTGTATGGAATGCTTGGGTGCCAGAAGGTTATGCACCCGCGCGCGCATGTGGCGAAGCAAAACTAGCCCGCTCCGAACTAAAAGTTGAAATCATTGTTACTGCAGCCTATGACCAATAAGATTAGATTTATTATATCTTCTAATTCTCTATTGTTCAATTGCAAGTAATTGTTGCAACTACCGTATAGCCATTCATTAATTTACCATTTAACTCCATGGGAATGGGCTATTAGAAACAGGATGCAATTCGCCTTTTTCAGTTAAACGCTCTGCTAAATGCCAAGCTGATGATAGGTCATGAATGCCTGCCCCAATTATTACGTATTTTGCTGCTGTAGGAAATGCCAAATTATCTCTCGCGTTAAATTAACCTAACTGCATCTAAAAGTGTGATAAATCAGAAGACAATATCTAAAACCGACATAATAAATGATATTGAGACAATTTCATGAAAATTTTTTAAACTAAAAAACGTTATTAAGCCCATTAGCCATTGTCTTCTAACACCATGTCACTTAATTTTTCACCAATCATAATGGCAGGGGCATTTGTATTGCCAGAAACGATTTGTGGCATGATGGAACAATCGGCAATCCGAAGCCCCTCAATGCCATGAACTTTTAATCGTTCATCTACAACCGCCATTTTATCTTGCCCCATTTTACAGGTGCCCGTGGGATGATAAATGGTGGTAGATTTTTCTCTCGCCCATTGTAGCAATTCCTCATCGCTTGTCTTATCTGGCTCTGGGCTATGACGAGTATCAATTTTGCTTTTTAAAGGTTCATGTTCAGCTATTTTATTGGCTATTTTTATACCTTCTAATATAACTTGCTGATCAAATTCATTTTTTAGATAATTAGGGTGTATAGCTGGATAAACATCTGGATCGGAACTTTTTAACAAAATCTCACCCGTGCTTTC
>CAKMZG010000104.1:2805-8431 GCA_929200335.1 uncultured Alphaproteobacteria bacterium
CTTTCTGGGCGCAATTGACAAATAGAGACTGTGAATGCAGAAAAAGGATGTACCCCCTCTCCTGGACTATCGGCAGACCATGGTTGAATATGAAACTGAATATCTGGCGTACCATCAGATAATTTTGTTTTAATAAACCCACAAGCAAGACTAGCCGCCATTGTCATAGGCCCTGTACGAGTTAAAACATAACGCAATCCAATTTTAAATTTTTTCCAAAGCGTACTTACTTCATCATTTAATGTATCTTCTTTACACTTATATACAATCCGCGCTTGCAAATGATCTTGAAGATTTTTACCAACCCCAGGCAAATTAGCCTTAACCTCAATATCATGTTCTTCCAAATGTGCGCGATCGCCAATGCCAGACAACATCAAAATATGAGGTGAGCCAATTGCACCCGCCGATAGGATAGCTTCTTTATTAATTTTAATATACTGAATCTCACCATTATTTTGTTTAAAATAAATACCAACAGCGCGCCCTTCCTCAATCCTAATTTTAGTAACTTGCGCTTTGGTTATCACAGTTAAATTGCCACGCGACTTCGCAGGATTTAAAAATGCAACCGCAGAAGAACAGCGTTTTCCTTTTTTAGTTGTCAGTTGAAAATAACCAACGCCCTCTTGAGAGGCGCCATTATAATCAGGATTAAATTGATGCCCTTCTTCTTGAGCCGCCTCAACCCAAGCATCGCAAATAGGACGGCTTAATCGTGCATTCGAGACATGCAATTCGCCACCAGTGCTATGAAAATCATTGGCACCTCGTTCTTGATGTTCTGATTTTTTGAAATAGGGCAATACATCTTCCCAGCCCCAGCCAGAATTACCCATTTGTTGCCAGCGGTTATAATCTTCTTTTTGCCCACGTACATATAACAGACCATTTAAAGATGAAGAGCCGCCTAAAACTTTCCCCCTTGGCCAATCTAACGAACGGCCAGCAATTCCCTTATCTTTTTCTGTTTTATAGCACCAATCATAATTGGGATTATGCATAGTCTGAAAATAACCAACGGGAATATGTATCCATGGGTTCCAATCCGTGCCACCTGCTTCAAGTAATATAACCTTATTATTAGAATCAGCACTCAGACGGTTAGCAACAACACAACCAGCAGAACCACCACCTATTATTATATAGTCTGCCTCTAAGTTTGTCATAGATTACCCCTACGTTAGTTTTATTCATCATTTTATATGAATTAGAAAATTGACAATATCTTATTAATATATTAGGTTTTATGAGACCGCAAGTCTCATTAACTAATTATTTTTTCATTTTGGAGGAAAATATGAAAATTTCGAAAAATATTAATCAAATTTCTCGTCGCGATTTATTTCGCGTTGCTGGCCGCTATGGCCTGACATCTACTCTATTAGCTGCCGGTGGCATTGGTGGTGCAGCATCGCTAACAAACATAGCGCAAGCAGCAGAATCAAATTACAAAAAACGTTTTTCAAAACCTGCTAAATACACCTTAAAATTTGGTGCCTCTGGTTTTAATCAGCGCAACCTCTTGATTGAACGCGCTGGCGCATTATTCTTTGCACAGGATTTAGAAGAGCGCACAGACGGTGAAATTAGAATTGAATTCATTGGTGATAATCAGCTTTGTGGCCAATTATCATGCGTGAAGAAAACCCAGCAGGGCATCACTGACATTTATGCTGCTTCAACACAGAACTCCGCAGGCGGCGCACCATATCTTAATGTATTAGATTATGCCTATATGTTCCCAGGCCGTGCCTCTCAATATCACTTCCTATATAGCCCTGAGAGCCAAAAGATTTTACGTGACCCACTAGAGAAGCGTCATGGTTTAAAATTCCTATTCTCACATTGTGAGCTTCGCGGTATTCAATTGGGTTTGAAATGGCAAGATAAGCCAACTGTTGATAAGCTAGAAACTCTATTTGGCACAAAAAACCGTGTAACAGGTACTCAACTTGGCCGCATTGCAATGCAACTGTTAAATCTTAATCCTGTTCCAGTTGCATGGGAAGAAACATTAGATGGCCTAAAACAAGGCTTAATCGACGGCGCGGAAACTTGGGCATCGGCTGTGGCTTACGCTAACATGTCCCCTGTGGTTTCTCAATCAGTTGATCTTAAATTCTTCTGCGGTACTGAACATACTTCTATGTCTGCAAAAGTATTTGATAGTATGGATGCTCATTTGCAAGATGCTATTATGGAAAGCTCATATACTGCTCAAGTACATGTTCAAGCAGCCAATGAAGCAGCTCTTGTAAAAACCGTTGGCTTTTCAGATCCACAATTGCAAGACACTCTATTTGTTAAGCACAATGTACGCCCTGCTTTCTTACCAGATAGCGAGATTAAAAAAGCTGAGGAAATGTGTTCTCCAGAATTTAATCCAAAACCTTGGGAACAATGGCGCGAGCGCCTAAATGGCTGGGCTGGCGGCATCGACACCTATAAAGAAATACACCGTGTTGCGCGTGAAGTTCCTAAAGACATGCTACCAGAAAATGTTGAGCCTCGTCGTTGGTGGAAATCTGCATAAAATTAGTTATATTAAATCACGCCCTTATTATTCTGGGCGTGATGTTTTATTGGGAGGACATAATGTCAGAATTTGGTCAAGGCATTGGTACGATTATCAGTGCATTAATTGAAGGTGATTCTTGGGGCATATCAGAAGCTCTCAGACATCAAGATGGATATATTGTAGGCATTGCATTAGTTATATTAGGCGGCCTGCTATTAATGAAAATTCTGCAGTGGTCTCCGCTACTTGACAGGCATTTAGAGCGCACTATTTTGGTTTCTACCTATCTTGCTATTGGTGGGATAATATTTGTAGAGGTTATTCGCCGCTTTACCATTAATGAACAAGTACCATGGTCAACCACACTTCCTCCTGTACTATTTCTAGTTATGACTTGGGTGGGCTGTGCCTATAATGTGCGGCTTCGCGCTCATCTCTCATTTTCCGAACTGCGAACAAATTTACCACGCATTGGGCAAATGGCCTGTCTTTATCTCGATGCAATTTTATGGTTAGTTTTCTCAGTGATTGTGGTGGTTACTACTTTAAGACAAACCGCAAATTCTGCCTCCAATTTCCAAATATTATTAGGTACCGATAATGTGATGCAGTGGTGGTTTTATATCTGTGTACCCCTAAGCTGGATATTGTTAAGCGCGCGCGTATTTGAAAATTTATTCCAAGATATAGCGCGCTATAAATCAGATGAACCATTAATTCAACAAGTTGCCATTGGTGGCGGAGAATAAGGAAAATATCATGACTGACGGAACTTGGATCACCCTTATTTCAATCGCTGTAACTGTTTTATTCATGCTAGGCGTACCAATATTCTTAATCATTGGATTTTGGGTTATTGGTGCAAGCTTTGTATTGGGTGTAACACTTGATAATATAGGTGTTGCCTTATCAGATGTTTTCACCGACGGTTTCGCCTTATTAGCTATGCCGTTGTTTATTCTTACAGGTGATTTAATTAATAAATCTGGTATTGCGCGACGGCTAACCGATTTTGCCTACGCCTGCCTAGGTTGGCTACGCGGTGGGCTTGCAATGGCAAGTCTTGGTGCATGTGGTTTATTTGCTGCCATATCTGGCTCAAATTCTGCTACTACTGCAACCATTGGCGCAATGATGCATCCTGAAATGGTTAAGGGCGGATATGATGAACGCTTTGCAGCTGCAACTGCTGCATCAGGCGGAACGGTGGGCATAATTATTCCACCATCTATCATCTTTATCGTTTATGGGTTTCTAATTAATTTACCAATTTCAGAACTCTTCATTGGTGGTATTATTCCCGGAATAATGATGGTTGTGGCCATGCAATTTGCCTGCTGGATTATATGCACATTAAACGGCTGGGGTCACTTAATCCCATTAAACCCATTGCTTATATTTAAAACTGGAGTAGGCGCATGGTTAGGATTTTTTGCCATTGGTTTGGTGTTATGGGGCATTTATACGGGCAAATTTTCACCAACAGAGGCAGCTGGTGTGACTGTCGGATTTTGTTTAATTGTAGGGCTATTATCTTTACCTCTTTTCAAACTTTTAAAGTTCTCAAAAGAAGAACGCCCTGCAAAGGAAAAATCTTATGGTGAAATGTTGCTAGTTGAAGGGTTTAAAGTTAGTGAAATTCCAAGTGTAGTAATTCGCTCTGCTCAAATTACTGGCATCTTAGCACCGCTAATTGCAATTTCTGTTGTGATGCAGCAAATTCTATCCCAATTGGGCGCAAAAGAAACCATCGAGGCTTTTGTTACCGGCATGGGTGGATATTATGCTGTCCTATTTACCGCCATGGCCATTGTATTTGTTGCAGGCATGGTTTTGGAAAGCTTACCTAACACGATCATTCTAGCGCCAATTCTCGCACCAATTGCAGCATCTATAGGCATGGATCCGATTCACTTTGCGGTGGTATTCTTGGTAGGTGGTTCTATTGGCTTTATCACACCGCCCTATGGTTTAAATTTATATGTTGCAAGCGGCGTAACTGGTGTTCCTTATTTCAAATTGTTGCGCTATACTATACCCTATCTTGTATCATTGTTAAGCGTATGGATAATCGTTGCACTTGTTCCTGATTTAGCAACAATTTTACTGCCGGCCAAATAGGGATGAAAAAATAATATGGATAAAAAGGAAGAAACAACGCTACGCAGTTTGCGGTTTCTTCTTATTCTGGAAGAGATTGCTCAAATTGGAAAGCCTGTCACTCCAACAGAAGTAAACAAGGCATTAGGGCTGCCTAAACAAACGCTTCACCGTATGTTTACAACTTTGGAAGACGTTGGCTTTTTGCAACGCGAAATAGATGGACGCTCTTATTCACCAGGTGCCAGAATGCGCAGTCTTGCGATTAAGACAATTTCATCAACACGCATTCGTTCGGCGCGTCTTGCTATCATGCAAAAATTGTCTGATAGAGTAAAAGAGACTGTCAACTTAGCCATTCCAGATAGAGATTGTATGATTTATCTCGACCGTATAGAGAGCGATTGGCCGTTACGTATCCAATTACCCATTGGCACAAAGGTGCCTTTTCATTGCACCGCTACAGGAAAACTCTATCTAAGTACTTTAACCAAACAACGTTTGGAAAGCCTATTAAATAATTTAAATTTTGAAAGTCACACTTCAAAAACTATTATTGACCCCGATGCCCTTAAAGCAGAAATACGCACCATAAAAAAACAAGGGTTTGCTAGTGATCATGAAGAATTTGTCGATGGTATGATTGCTCTTGCTGTACCAATTTTTGACGAAACTAAACGTATGACAGCAGCGCTATCATTCCATGCGCCGACACAGCGCATGGACATGAGTATGGCCAAAGAGCATTTAGATGATTTAAAAAATGCCGCCCATGAGCTTTCCATCCTCATTCAAAATAACGATGAAACTTAGTGCTTGATGCGTTTATATGAATTTAGAACGCCGCTCTAGATTGATTAATTTGCGCGAATAGTTCTCGTTTAGTTGATTCCACATAAAAGCTACACACGCTAGTCCCTAAGGGCTACTATTTATTACAAAACACAAGCGTTCCCGTCTCATAACTTTTAATTGCAGCTTCAGCTAATGTAAGAGCCATAAGCC